>DASUSU010000150.1:0-8124 GCA_036374915.1 Acidimicrobiia bacterium
ATGTCCGCGACCCGTTCGGGAACATCCCGCCCAATTGCACCTACGAGATCTGGAATCACGACCAGAGCTCCCTGCTCGGCACCGGGAACGGCTGCTCCTGGGTCACCTCCGACCCCGGCGGGGCGGGTATCCAGATCTACAACACCCAGTGGATCAAAGCGCTCATCGACCTCCCCGACGACCCCGAGGCGATGTGCAACGAGGCATTGGGGGAGGATCTGGAGTGCTTCTGGCACATGGAGCTGGCCTTGTCCCAGCCCAACGAGAGGACAACCTGGCGGGCCCGGGTGATCGGCAACCCGGTCAGGCTGATCCCCGATCCCGAGGAACCGGCACCTTGAGAGAACGGGGGACCGCAGCCATCGAACTGGCCATGGCCATCATGATCATGCTCATGCTCGCCATCGGCGCCTACGAGTGGGGCACCGGGTTCGCCGATCGGATCGCAATGACCTCGGCCGTGCGCGAGGCGGGCCGGGTGGGAAGCGCCGCAGGTCAACTGCCCGATGCCGATTGCCGGATCATCGAAGCCGCGGCCAGTGCCCTCAACGCGGTGGCCGGAAACCCGGTGAAGGGCTTGTGGATCTACGAGTCTGACAAGCTCGGCGTGGTCGGGCTGGCACGACAGGTCTACGTGCCTGCCGACGACGAGGACGTCGACCTGGTCTGCGCCGGGAACAACTGGACGCTCACCTCTGCGGGGTGGCCGCCGACTTCTCGGGCCAACAGCGGCGTCAACCGGGACTGGCTCGGGGTCAGGGTCATCGTCGACCACCAATGGAAGACCGGGTTCCTCTGGTGGAACGGCTCGGTGGAGTGGGAGGAAGACGCCGTCTTCCGTCTCGAGCCGGCCGTGGTCGGCGGCTGAGAGCAACGACATGCTGGGTTGACCGAGCTGCTCGGCCCGGCAACGAGCGCGCTAGATCAGACCGAGCTCCGTCACCGCATCACGCTCGTCGATGAGCTCGGCCACCGTGGCGTCGATCTTGGCCCTCGAGTAGCCGTCGATCTCGAGACCCTGCACGATCTCCCATCGGCCGTCATGGCAGACGCACGGGAACGACGACATCAGCCCTTCGGGCACGCCGTAGGACCCGTCGGAGGGCACGCCCATCGAGACCCAGTCGCCATCGGGTGTCCCCTGCCACCAGTCGCGGATGTGGGAGATGGCGGCGTTGGCCGCCGAGGCCGCCGACGACGCTCCGCGTGCCTCGATGATCGCCGCACCCCTCTTGGCCACGGTGGGGATGAACTCACCGTCGATCCACTCCTGGTCGTCCACCACCTCCACCGCAGGCTGTCCGTCCACCTCGCAATGGGACAGATCGGGGTACTGGGTGTTGGAGTGGTTGCCCCAGATGGTCATCTTCTTGATCGAGGTCACCGGCCGGCCCACCCGCTTGGCCAGCTGAGCCACGGCCCGGTTGTGGTCGAGACGGGTCATCGCGGTGAAGTTGGCCGGGTCGATCCCCTTGGCGTTGTTCATCGCGATCAGGGCGTTGGTGTTGGCCGGGTTGCCCACCACGAGCACCTTCACCCCGGGAGTCGCCGAGGCAGCGATCGCCTTGCCCTGGGTGGTGAAGATCGCGCCATTCGCCGAAAGGAGATCGGAGCGTTCCATCCCGGCCTTACGTGGCATCGCCCCGACAAGCAGCGCGATGTCGGCGTCGCCGAACGCAGCCTCCGGGTCGTCGGTGTGCGACGTCCCGGCCAGGAGCGGGAACGCGCCGTCCTCGAGCTCCATGGCCACCCCTTGCATGGCGCTCATCGCGGCCGGGATCTCCAGCATCTGGAGGATCACCGGCTGGTCAGGTCCGAGCATGTCACCCGCCGCGATCCGGAAGACGAGGCTGTAGCCGATCTGACCGGCCGCGCCGGTGACCGCGACACGTACTGGTTGGTCGTTCATGACGTTGAAACTACGCCCCATCGATGATCAGGTGAAATCGAGAGCGATGTCGAGCTGCGGTGCCGAGTGGGTCAGCCCTCCCACCGAGATGATGTCGACCCCGGTTTCGGCCAGGAGCCGGATGTTGTCCGCGGTCACTCCGCCCGACGCCTCGGTGGTGATCCTGCCATCGACCATCTCCACTGCCTCCCGGAGCAGCTCCGGGCCCATGTTGTCGAGCAGGACCCGGTCGGCGTCGGTCTCGAGGACACGGGCCAGCTGGTCGAGGTTGTCGACCTCGACCTCGATCATCACCCCCGGGCTGACCGCGGCCCGGGCCGCGGCCACTGCGGAGGGTATGTCGCCGATCGCGACGAGATGGTTGTCTTTGATCAAGACCGCGTCGTACAGGCCGAAACGATGGTTCATGCCGCCACCCACCCGAACCGCGTACTTGTCGATCGCCCGCAGCCCCGGCATGGTCTTGCGGGTGTCCGAGATGCGCACCCCGGTGCCCGCCACCGCCTCCACCATCACCGCGGTGGCCGTGGCCACACCGGACATCCTCCCCAACAGGTTCAATGCCGTCCTCTCCCCGCTCAGGATCGAGCGGGTACGCCCCGAGATCCGGGCTATCCGGTCTGCCGGCGCCACCTCATCTCCGTCGGCGACCATCGGGACGAAGCTGAGCGACGGGTCCAGCGCCTCGAACACATAGGCGGCTACCTCCAGCCCGGCGATCACCCCGTCGGCGCGGGTCACGAAGACTGCATCGCTCTCGGCGCTCTCCGGGATGCAGGCATCCGAGGTGATGTCGCCCGGCTCTCCGAGATCCTCGGACAAGGCCCGGCCCACGATCTCGACGTAATCGGATCGCTGCATCTCTAGGTGACCGGCGCCAGCTCGGCCCGGGTCGGGTCGATCAGGGTCCGATGCTCTTGCATCGGGTCGGGCTCGGGGTAGTCGGCCCGGTAGTGGCCGCCCCTCGACTCGGAGCGGCGGAGGGCGGCCAGGATCACCATCAGCGCCAGTTCGACGGCGACCCGGCCGGCGATGGTCCGTCGCAACACCGAGTCGAGCTCGAGCAGGTGGTTCCTTGCCTCCCACAGACCGGACCCGGTCCGAACCAGGCCGGCCCGATCCCACATGATCTGGCGGAGGTCCTCGAGGGCAGGCCCGGCGACGAGGGGAAGGTCGAATGCCTCTTTGGGGGCGCGCAACTCACCCGCGGGATCGGCCTGGGCGCCGGCGACATCGGCGGCGACCCTCGCCCCGAACACCAGACCCTCGAGCAGGGAGTTCGAGGCGAGACGGTTGGCGCCATGGGCCCCGCTCGAGCTGCACTCGCCCACCGCCCACAGCGCCGGGACGGTGGTCCGCCCGTTGGCATCGGCGTCGATGCCACCCATGT
The DNA here is from genome assembly GCA_036374915.1 of Acidimicrobiia bacterium. GTDB lineage: Bacteria > Actinomycetota > Acidimicrobiia > Spongiisociales > ZC4RG35 > JARDZU01. Next base: position 3,300 of record DASUSU010000150.1, read on the forward strand.
AGTAGTGCGCCGCGGGCGAGACCGGGAGCAGATGCTGGGTCGGGTCGAGCCCGACCGAGATGGCATGGGCGTTCACCGTGGGAAACCGATCGGCGAAGTTGACGATCGAGGAGGCGTCGAGATAGGCGCCGCCCAGCCCCCGGTCGTACTGCCAGAAGATGGCCCGGGCCACGATGTCGCGCGGCGCCAGCTCGGCCATGGGGTGGTATTGGGGGAGAAAGCGCCGGCCGTGGGCGTCGACCAGAAGCGCCCCCTCCCCCCTCAGGGCCTCGGTGAGCAGAGGCATCGGGTCCTTGCCGACATCGAGCGCAGTCGGATGGAACTGCACGAATTCCAGATCGGCCAGCCGCGCCCCCGCCCGTCCCGCCATGGCGATGCCGTCGCCCGTCACCCCGCTGGGGTTGGTGGTGTGGGAGAAGAGTCTCCCCGCGCCTCCAGTGGCCAGCACCACGGCCGGGGCGAGCAACACCTCCCGGCGCTTCCCGTCGTTGGCCACCACCCCGGCCACCCGGTCACCCGCCATCACCAGGTCGACGACCCGTCGTTGGATCATGGTCACGTTGTCGCCGGCCTCGACCGCGGCGATCAGGGCTCGCATCACCTCGGCGCCGGTGGCATCCCCATCGGCATGGAGGACGCGTCGGGTCTGATGGCCTCCCTCCCGGGCCATCAGCAGGTTGCCATCCTCGTCCCGATCGAATTCGGCGCCGAGAGCGATCAGTCTCTCCACCGCCTCGGGCCCGCCCCCGGTGAGAAGGTCGACGATCCGCTCCACACCGAGCCCGGCCGAGACGCTCAGCGTGTCGTCGGCGTGCTGGCGGGGGGAATCGTCGGGCGACAGCGCCACCGCGATCCCTCCCTGGGCCCACCAGGTCGAGCCCATCTCGGCAGCCGTGACCACATATGCTCGGGGCAGCCCGAGGGCGACGGTCAGACCGGCCACCCCGGCGCCGACCACCAGCGGGGCGTCCAAGCGGGTGATCTCGGTCACCGGAGGCTGCCCCTAGTCCTTACGACCCACCTCGAGCATCCTCATCACCGCCACACGGGCTCGCTCGGCGACGTCGGGCGGGATCTCGATTCGGTGGGTGAGGGTCGCCAGAGAGGACCTGATGTTGTCGAGTGTGATTCGCTTCATGTACGGGCAGAGATTGCAGGGCCGGACATAGACGGTGTTGGGGGTCTGGGCGGCAACGTTGTCGGCCATGGAGCACTCGGTGATCATCATCACCCGATCGGGCTGGCGGGTGGTGACCCAATCGATCATCCCGTGGGTCGATCCGACGTAATCGGCCTCGGCCAGCACGTCGGGCGGGCACTCGGGGTGGGCGATCACCGCAATGTCGCCATGTTGACTCCGGTAGTCGGAGATCTCGGCTCCGGTGAACCGCTCGTGGACGATGCATGAGCCCTCCCAGAGGATGACGTCCACATCGGTTTGGGTGGCCACCCACCGACCCAGGTACTGGTCGGGAGTGAAGATCACCCGATCCACGCCGAGCGACTCCACCACCGCCACGGCATTGCTCGAGGTGCAGGTGATGTCCGACTCGGCCTTGACCTCGGCCGAGGTGTTCACGTAGGTGACGACAGGGACCCCCGGGTGCAGCTCTCGCAGTCGGCGAACGTCGGCGCCGGTGATCCCGTCGGCCAGGGAGCAGCCCGCACCGAGGTCGGGGATGAGGACGGTCTTCTCCGGGTTGATGATCTTGGCCGTCTCGGCCATGAAGTGGACCCCGGCCAACACGATGACATCGGCCTCGGTGTCCAGGGCGAGTTGGGCCAGCGCCAGGGAGTCACCCGTGATGTCCGCGGCGAGGTGGAAGATGTCGGGCGTCATGTAGTTGTGGGCGGCCACGATCGCGTTTCGCTCGGCCTTGAGACGCTCGATGTCGTCGAGGACGGGGGCGAGGGCGGCCACTTCCTCCTCGGGGAGGACATCGGAGGCACGAGTGATCTGAACGGTGGTCATGGGCTCCCGCTACGAGCTCTCAGTGTAGGAACCGACCGGGATCACTCTCCAAGCGCCAAGCACCAGGTACCCCGTACCTGAATCGGCCGGAGGCCGATTCACATGTGCCCGATGATGGCGTCGCCGAACTCGGAGGTCTTCACCTCGGTGGCGTCGTCGGTCAGCCGGGCGAAGTCGTAGGTGACCGTCCGGGCCGCGATCGCCCCCTCCAGCCCCTGGATGATCTTGTCGGCGGCCTCGCTCCAGCCCAGATACCGGAACATCATCTCCCCGGAGAGGATCACCGATCCCGGGTTCACCTTGTCCTGACCGGCGTACTTGGGGGCGGTGCCGTGGGTTGCCTCGAAGACGGCGACGCCGGTGTCGTAGTTGATGTTGCCCCCGGGCGCGATCCCGATCCCACCCACCTGAGCGGCGAGGGCGTCGGAGATGTAGTCCCCGTTCAGGTTCAGGGTGGCCAGGACGTCATAGCTGGCTGGCCTGGTCAGCACCTGTTGCAGCATGGCGTCGGCGATCACGTCCTGGACCAGGAGCTTGTCGCCTGGCTCTCCTCCGCTGTCCTCCCACGACACGGCGACATCGGAGAACTCCTCCCGCACCACCTCGTAGCCCCAGTTGCGGAAGGCGCCTTCGGTGAACTTCATGATGTTGCCCTTGTGCACCAGGGTCACCGACTTGCGCCCATTGGCCAGGGCGTACCTGATCGCGGCCCGGACCAGCCGCTTCGACCCTGTCTCCGATACCGGCTTCAGCCCGATCCCCGAGTCGGGGCGGACCTCCCAGCCGTACTCCTCTCTCACGAACTGGATGAGACGTGATGCGTCCTCCGTGTTCGCCTCGAGCTCGAGGCCGGCGTAGACGTCTTCCGTGTTCTCACGGAAGATGACCATGTCCACCTGACCCGGGTCCTTGACCGGGGAGGGGACTCCCTGGAACCAGCGGACGGGGCGAACGCATGCGTAGAGGTCCATCATCTGGCGCAGGGCGACGTTGAGCGAGCGGATCCCGCCCCCGATCGGGGTGGTCAGGGGACCTTTGATCCCCACCAGTTGGTCCCTGAAGGCGTCCACGGTCTCTTCCGGAAGCCAGGAACCTGTCTCGGTGAACGCCTTCTCCCCGGCCAGCACCTCCTTCCACGCCACGGCTCGCTCGTCGCCGTAAGCCCTCTTCACCGCGGCGTCGAAGACCCGGACCGACGCGGCCCAGATATCGGGGCCGATCCCGTCGCCTTCGATGAACGGGATGATCGGATCGTCGGGCACGACGAGGCCTTCTCGGCCCATGGTGATGGAAGTTGGCATGTGAAAGCTCCCGGCAGAGGTGGAGATTCGAGGTTAGCTGACCTGCGATCACCCTCTCCCGGGGACTGGAATCCTCAGATCCCGGCACCCTCCAGTGTCCCCGACACCTTCTCCAGGTCGAGGCGGTAGACGAAGCACGCCACCAGCCTGTCTCCGGCCTCCCACGACTCCGCGGTCGGGACCAACCATCCGAAATCGAGCGCCGAGCTCTGATAGTCGAGACCGACGAACCCCTCGAAGGCGTCAAAGCAGATCCGATCGGCCTCGGCGGCGATCTGCTCGTCGCCGGGGAATCCGTCTCCTTCGACCGTCCGGATCTCATACACCTCGTTGTCATGCGGCTCGGTGCAGTCGACCAAGGGGACGTCCCCGATCTCCTCGACCCCGGCACCGGGGGATATCTCGCCGTCGTCGAAGCAGTCGCCGACGGCCAGGTCGAAGACATTTCCGCTGCAGGCTGCGAGGACGATGGCCACGAAGGCGATCAAACCGGCCAGTTTGGCGTAACGCATCCCACTGTTTCGACCGTCCCGACACGATCCTTGACCACTGTCTCGAGAGAGGCGGGCCTCGGCGGTCCCGGTTCTCACCGGCATGGACGCTGTGCCGACGGTCTGTCCGTGCCCTCAGTCCCGTTCCACTAGGGTCCGTCCACCAAGCCAGGAAAAGTATGGAAAAGACCTTGAGCCCCACGCGCGGCGACAGGATGATGCGTCTATTCCATAGGAATGCCGCCCGGGCGCGTGAGATGGGGATCTCCCGACAGCTGATCGAAGACGAGGTCCTGATCGGGGACTCGATCGTGCTCGACGGTCGTCGACTCGCCAACTTCGGGCTTTGCTCCTATCTCGGGCTGGGCGACGACAAGCGGCTCAAAGAAGGCGCGTTTCGGGCGATCGAGCGGTTCGGCACGTCCTATTCGTCGTCAATCGCCTATACCGCGCTCCCCCTCTACCAGGAGTTGAAGGAGCGACTGGAGTCGATGTTCGACGCCCACGCCGTCCTGGCCCCGACCACCACCCTGGCCCACTTCGCCGCCCTTCCCGTGTTGATTCGACCCGGGGACACGGTCCTCGTCGACTCCGTGTCCCATGCCTCGGTGCAGACCGCCACCCAACTGCTTCAGGCCAACGGCATCGAGATGAGCGTCATGCCGCACAACGAGGTGCCGGCCATCGATACGGTCCTCTCCGAGCACGAGGGCCGGGGACGGGTCTGGCTACTCGTCGACGGTGTCTACTCCATGTACGGCGACATCGCACCAGCCGCCGAGCTCGCCGACCTCCTCGACCGGCACCCGACCCTTCACATCTACTGCGACGACGCTCACGGGCTGGGTTGGGACGGTTTGCATGGCCGCGGCGCCTACCTGGCCCGAGCAGGGTGGCACGAGCGACTCGTCGTCGTTGCCGGGCTCTCCAAGTCGTTCGGCGCCACCGGCGGGGTCATCGTCGTTCCCGACGCCGAGCTGGCCGAGAGGATCGAGCTGGTCGGCCCACCGCTCACCTTCGGCGGCCCGATCCCACCGGCCAGCCTGGGAGCCGCGGTCGCC
>DASUSU010000151.1:0-12741 GCA_036374915.1 Acidimicrobiia bacterium
GAACAGCACCTGGGAGAGGTCGAGGTCGACCTCCAGGTAGTGGTCGCGGAAGGTGTGGTTCTGGGCCGGGTCGAGCACTTCGAGCAGGGCGGAGGAGGGATCGCCCCGCCAGTCGGCGCCGACCTTGTCCATCTCGTCGAGTAGAAACACCGGGTTCATGGTCTCGGCCTCGGTGAGGGCGCGGGCGATCCGGCCCGGTCTGGCCCCCACATAAGTGCGGCGATGGCCCCGGATCTCGGCTTCGTCCCTGATCCCGCCCAGGGCGACCCGGACGAACTTGCGCCCCAGTGCCCGGGCCACCGACTCGCCGAGCGAGGTCTTGCCAACTCCGGGCGGGCCGACCAAGAGGAGGATGGTCCCGGTGCGGTCCTCGCCATCGCTGAGGCCGCGTTCGGCGCGAAGCTTGCGGACGGCGAGGTGCTCGACGATCCGCTCCTTGACGTCGTGCAGACCGGTGTGATCGGCGTCGAGCACGGTCCAGGCTTCGTCGAGGTCGAGTCGATCCTCGGAGGAGACCCCCCAGGGCAGCTCGAACATCGTGTCGAGCCAGGTCCGGATCCAGGAGTGCTCCGGGGACTGCTCGCTCATCCTCTCCAGACGGCCGATTTCCCGCTCGATGGCCTCGGTCACCTTCTCGGGGAGCTCTCTCTCCGCCAGCCTGGCCCGGTACTCGGAGGCCACGTCGGCCTCTTCCCCCAACTCCTTGCGGATTGCCTCCATCTGCTGGCGGAGGATGTAGTCCTTCTGCCCTTTCTCGATCTGCTCGGCCGCTTCGTCGCGCACCTTGCGTCGCAGTTCCAGATCGGCCAGGACCTCGCGCATCCACACCAGGAGCTTGCCGAGACGCTGCCGAATGTCGAGCGCTTCCAGCAGTTCCACCTTTTGATCCAGCGAGAGGTCGGGGGAGTAGACCGCGAGGTCGGCGAGACGGGAGGCGTTGTCGACGTCGAGGAGACGCTCGGCGACACCTGACATGCCCCGGTTCTCGAGAACGGCGCTGACCACCGCCCGATACTCGGCGACCAGGGCCTCCAGCTCGTCATCGAGGATGTCCACTTCGGGGAACGACTCGGCCTCGACCCAGAGCGCCCCGGTCTCGTCGACCGATCCGGCCCCGACCCGGGCCCGGGACACCCCGGAGACGACGACGTTTCCCTCGTCGTCGGTTTGCTGGACCTCGGCGATGGTTCCCACCGCCGCATAGCGGCCCTCGAGACGGGGGACGAGGAGGATACGTCCGTCTGCCCTGGCGGCGGCGGCGAGGGCGATCTTCCCCTCCCCGGTCTCGATGCGGATGGTGACCACCATGTGGGGGAAGACCACACCATTGTGGAGGGGGAGGACGGGAAGGGTCAGTTGGGCGGTGTCGGGCATGAGGACCGGATTTCCTTTGGTTTCCTGGCGAGACTGGTGCAACCGCGACGCCGGCCGGCCTATTCCTGATCTGAGCAGGTTCCGCTCAGGTTTGCTGCGTTCTCGCTCCGTGCCCGCCGTGATCGGGGAGAAGTCGGTGTCCCATAGGGCTTTCGCCCCTGGTGGAAACCGATCCCGGGACGTAGAGGTGATCAAATGGACGGCAAGGCGATCTCGGAGACCGTGACCCTCGACCCGACGTCTGTCTCCGATCCGGCGTCGGCGGCGATCCGCACCGTCGCGCTCTCCAAGACCTACGGGCGGACGATCGGCCTGGACTCGGTCGACCTCACCGTCCCCGAGGGCCTCGTCTTCGGCTATCTCGGGCCCAACGGGGCGGGGAAGACGACCACCATCCGCCTCCTCATGGGTCTGCTCCGGCCCAGCGCTGGCTCGGCCACGGTGCTCGGTCTCGACGTGGCCACGAACCGGGAACGGGTGCAGGCCCAGGTCGGCTATCTGCCCGGCGACTTCGCCGCCTATCCCGACTTGACCGGGATGCAATACCTCACCTATCTGGGCGAGCTGCGAGGCGGGGTGGACCGCGCCCACATCACCGGGCTCTCGGAACGGCTCGGGCTGGACCTGACCAAGAAGGTCGGCTCGCTGTCTCACGGGAACCGGCAGAAGGTGGGCCTGGTCCAGGCGTTCATGCACAGCCCTCCGCTCCTGGTCCTCGACGAGCCATCGTCCGGGCTCGACCCACTGGTGCAGCGCGAGTTCCTCTCCATGGTCCGTGAAGCGCGAGCGGCCGGGCGGACCGTCTTCCTCTCCTCGCACATCCTGGCCGAGGTCGAAGCGGTCGCCGACTCGGTGGGCATCCTCAGGGAAGGCAGGCTGGTGATCGTGGAGTCGGTGGAGAGTCTGAGGAAGAAGGCCCTTCGCCGTCTCGAGCTGACATTCGAGCGGGAGGTGCCCGCCGAGGCCCTGGCCGCGGTAGCAGGAGTCAAGGACATCCAGGTCGACAACCGGACGGCACTTCTGATCGTGGAAGGCTCGACCGCGGAGCTGATCAGCGTCGCCGCGCCTCACGGCGTCGCCAACGTGAGGACCCTCGAGGCCGGTCTCGAACAGATCTTCCTCAGCTTCTACGGAGAGGAGGACTGAGGTGTTCCGGACGGTGTTCTCCAAGCAGATGTACGACGAGCGTCGCCGTCTCCTGATGTGGGGGGTGTCCACCGGTCTGGTCGGATCGATGATGATGTTCCTGTGGCCGTCGATGCGGGACATGCCCGACCTCGACCAGTTCCTGGCCAACTACCCGCAGGCGATGCGGGACCTGTTCAACATCGAGGCGATCACCTCGGTGGCGGGATTCCTCAATGCCGAGCTGTTCAGCTTTCTCCTTCCCGGCCTGTTCCTGATCTTCGGGATAACCCGGGGCGCGGCACTGGTCGCCGGAGAGGAGGAGGCGGGAAAGCTGGAGTTGGTCCTGGTGACCTCGATCCCGCGGGTCCGGTTCGCCCTGCACAAGGTGGCCGCCCTGACCGTGTCGATCGTGGCTTTGGCGGTGATGATCTTCCTCTTTGTCTGGGTCAGCGGTCTGGCCGTCGACGCCGGCCTGCCAACCGGGGAGCTGGCGGCGGGGATGACTTCGGTCATGTTCCTCGGTCTCGAGCACGGTCTCCTCGCGATGGCGGTCGGGCTCCTCACCGGGAGCAAGACCTGGGCCACCGGAGTCGCCTCGGCGGCGGCGGTCGGGGGATATGTCCTCTACGCGGCCGGAAAGTTCGTCGATGCGGTCGAGCCTTTCCAGGTTGTGTCCCCGATCTATCACGCCCTGGAGAGCGGGCCGGTCGGCGGCGGCTTTCCTCTCATCTTCCTGCTGATGCCCCTGGTCGGGGTGATTGCGCTGGCCGTCGCGCTGCCCCGCTTCGATCGGCGCGATATCGGCGTGTGAGAAGCGGCGGGGACCGGCAGAAGTGGATCGAAGCAGCCGGCCGGATGTTCGTGGAAAGGGCCAAATGCCCCTGGCCCGCCGGGGAGACGTGGATGCAGTCTCGTCGATGAAAGGAGGGTCAGATGTTCAAGCTCGAAGACGCGGCGAAGGCAGTGACGCAGATCGGGATCGAGATCTCAGATGAGCTGTTCGACCTCGAGGACGTGCTCGCCGGCATGGAGGTGGAACTGGAGCACGGGACCAGATACCCCGATCTGAACGTGACCGGCGACGACCCGGTCCTGACTGCCAAGGTCGCACTTGCCCATCTGCGTGAGTTTCCCGACTACTACACGCGGCTCGCCCAGATGGAGAAGAAGGCCGAGGCGGCGTGGGCCCTGAAAGAGGACCTCAGTCTCGGCATCTGAGCCGCCGGCGACCTCGCGCCTGTGGCCTCAGAGCCCGGTGTGATCGGAGTCCATGGCGCCGATGCCGCCCCGGTCGAGGGTGGATAGCAGCCTCATCTCTTCTTCGGTGAGGGTGAAGTCGAAGACGTCGATGTTCTCGACCAGACGTCTGCGATCGGCCGTCTTCGGGATCGGGACCAGCCCGAGTTGAAGATGCCATCGGATCACGATCTGTGCCGGAGTCCGGTTTCGTCGTGCTGCCAGATCGGTGATCACGGGATCGGCCAGCAAGCCGCCTCCCTTGCCGATCGGTGCCCACGACTCGGTGACTATGCCGTGGGCGGAGTGGAACTCGCGCTCGGCAACCCTGGGGATCCAAGGGTTGAGCTGTATCTGGTTCAAGTGGGGGACCACACCGGTCGCGTCCATGAGACGCTGTAGGTGGGAGGGCTTGAAGTTGGAGACGCCGATGGCCCTGACCCTTCCCTGCTCGAGCAGATCGATCATCCCCCGCCAGGCATCGACGTACCTGTCCAGGTCAGGGTTGGGCCAGTGGATCAGGAACAGGTCGATGTAGTCCAAACCGAGACGGGCGGCGCTGGCTTCAAACGCCTTCTGCGCCTCGAGACGCCCGTGCGATCGTTGACTCAGCTTGGTGGTCACCAGCACCTCGGTCCGGTCGACCCCGCTCGCCCGCACCCCGCGTCCGACCCCGGCTTCGTTGCGATACAGCTCAGCGGTGTCGATGAGACGGTATCCAGCCTCGATCGCGGCGGCCACCATGGTCTCCACTTCCCGATCTGCTATCGGCCAGGTGCCGTATCCGATCGGAGGCATGGCCACGCCGTTGGCCAATTCCAGGTACTCGGGCCGGCCGGTCATCTCCTGTCCTGTGGTGTCGAGAACATCACGCCGCGGCAGTCTCCAGATCGAACCGGACACTTCCCCAGCTTCGCATAGGTGTGCCTCCGACTCTGGAGGAGTCTGACGAGCCAAAGGTATCCGATAACAGTGACGGCCGTGTGGGCGGTGGTCGCGGAGAGTGTGACGGAGAAACCGAGGAGACCACCACGTCCCTCTGCTCGATCTCCCTGGTGGCCATGGCCGTGGTCATGGCACCGCTTTCCGTCGGACGCATATGGCCGCGAACCCAAGCGACTCTGCTTTCGTACTGCTCGGGAATCGACCAAGGAGCAACCATGAAACGTGTTCTCATCCTGGTGACCGCAATGACCGTCGTCTTGGCGGCATGCAGTTCCGACGACGGCGGGTCGGACACCACCGCCGCGGGCTCGGGGGGCGGCGAGGACAGAGTCGAGATAGCCGATCTCGCCTTCAGCCCCGAAACCCTCACCGTGGCCGTCGGAACCACCGTCACCTGGGAGAACAGCGACAGCCTGGCCCACACCTCGACGTCCGAGGACGAGGTCTGGGACTCGGGCAGATTGGACTCGGGAGGCGAATTCTCCTTCACCTTCGAGGAGGCAGGCACCTTCAGCTACTTCTGCGAGATCCATCCCTCGATGAACGGGAGCATCGTGGTCGAGGGGTGACCCTCGGGCATTATCCCGCCCTCTCCGATACCTTGGTCGCAACCCGACCGAGGAGGACGAATCTTGGCTCGCGACCGGTTACTCGAGCTCGAAGCCGAATTCTGGGAGGCGGCGGGCGATCCCGAGTTCTATCGGGCCAACTTCGCCGACGACGGCCTCATGGCCTTTCCCGTCGGGATCATGACCAAGCCCGACGTCGTCGCCAGCATGGATGGCGCGACCGAGTGGGAGAGCTTCACCATCGACGACCCGCGGTACGTCGAGGTGGGTGATGACGTGGCCGCTCTCGTCTATGCCACGGTGGCGCGGCAGCTGGGCGGTGGCGACGAATATCGCGCCCTGATCACCAGCGTCTACGTCAATCGCGGTGGCGACTGGGTGCTCGTGCTCCATCAGCAAACGCCGGTCTGAGCCGTCCCGGCCCGGACGAGGCAAGATGCGGTCATGAGCGATCGGCTGACCGAAGAGCTCTCGAAGATCGCAGCCGAGCACGGAGCGGTCGGCTTCGGGGTGGGCGGGGTCGAGCCCTTCGACAGGGAACGGCAGGCGCTCCGGGCACGTATCGAGTCGGGAATGTCCGGGCCACTCCGTTTCACCTATCGCGATCCCGACCTGGCCACCGACGTCACCGGCGCTTTCCCCTGGGCGCGACGACTGGTCACCGTGGCGTTCGACTATCTGCCCTCATCGCGAGCTCCGGCTGAGAGCGGGGCGGTGGTGGGGAGGTTCGCCACCGCCGACCACTACCAGGGCCTCCGTCGCATCACCGCGGAGCTGATGACGCGTCTGTTCGACCGGGGATACCAGGCGGCGGCGTTGATCGACGACAACCGTCTCGTCGACAGGGCGGCCGCGGTGCGGTCCGGCGTGGGATGGTCGGGCAAGAGCACGATGACCCTGGTCCCGGGTCGTGGCCCCTGGGTTCTGCTCGGGTCGGTCGTCACCGATGCCCCACTCGACCTGTCGGCACCGCTGAGTCGAACCTGTGGAACCTGTATCGCCTGTATTCCCGCCTGCCCCACCGGGGCACTGACCGAGATCGGGCTGGATGCAAGACGCTGTCTGTCCACGTGGCTGCAGACTGCTGGCTCGATCCCGCACTGGATACGCCCGGTCCTCGGCCGCCGCATCTACGGATGCGACGATTGCCTCGCCGCATGCCCTCCTGGCCGGCGGGCAATGGAGAGCTCGAGCCCGAACACCGACAGCCTGCCTTTCGCTGAGCTGCTTGCCTCGACCGACGACGCGCTGTTGGAGCGTTTTCGCTGGTGGTATGTCCCCCGGCGGGACGGGCGCTATCTGAGACGCAACCTCCTCGTCGCGGCGGGAAACTCGGGTGAGCCGGGTGCCAGGGGCCCGATCGAGGATCACATGCGTCATCCCTCGTCGATGATCCGGAGTCACGCCGCCTGGGCATTGGGACGGAGTCTCGGCATCGGCGCCGCCCCGATCCTGCGCTCGGCGCTGGCGGGGGAGACCGCGCCCGAGACGCGAGAGGAGCTGTCACTTGCCCTCCTGATGGTGGAGGACCCGTCGGCACATCGGACGGTGCTGGCGGCCGACGAGTGGGCCCGGGGCAATGCGTCGGTCCGGGGAGTGGCGCTGGTGGTCGCCGACCTCGCTCGGCCCGGTGACGGCGTCGCGCTCCACCTCGTCGGCGGAGTGCTTCCGGGCCGGCCCTCAGGGGGCCGACCGTTGCCCATCGAGGTCGATGCCGACGCCGGCGAGATCAGGGACAGGTCAGCGACGGATGGAGAGGTGATCAGGGTGTACGACCCGGATCACCTCCTGAGGTCCCGGGCCGGCAAGGTCCGCCCGGGGCGAGCCTTCAGCTCTGATCGGCGGTCTCGTCCTCGACCGGTGTGATGATGACATCACCCGTCGGGGGCGTGATCGGCGCTTGCTCCGGGGTCGGCGCAGCGTTGTCGGGAGCCGGCTCAGCTGCAGCCTGCTCGCTTGCCGCCCAACGCTCCTTGGCCGCGGCGATGCCCTGGTCGAGGACTTCGCCCAACTCCTGTGCCGCCTGTTTCGCCGACTCGAGCGCGCTCATCCGGCTCTCCCTGGTCGCCTCCCATGCGGTGCGGACTGCATCCCCGGTCCGATCGAGCGCCTGCTGCACCTCGTCGAGCCAACGTTGCCTGGCCTCGCTCGACTCGGGGCCCCCGCTGGGGTCTCTGCTTTCGGTCATCGCGTCCTCCGTTCGTTTCTGTGTCCGCTCGCATTGTCGCCCCAATCGCGAATTGAGGAGGCGGTGACCGTCGGGACCAGGCTCCGGACCAGCTTCACCACCTCGACGACGATGCCGATCCCGACCGCGATGATCCCGAGGATCATCAGGAAGCGGGCCACCGGCTCCCAATCGAACTGGTAACGGGTGAAGTCGAAGGGGAACACCTGGAGCATGCGGATCGACACCATCATGCTGATCCCGCCCAGGAAGATCTGGCACACCGACTTGAACCACGCGGGGTCGTACCCGAGATAGACCAGGTTGACCGCGATGGTGGCGAGCAGAGAGAGGTCGAGGATCCAGAGCACCCGGGCGAAGTCGCTGGTCAGGAACGGGATCAGGTCCCAGGCCAGCAGATTGTTGACTACGAACAGAAGGGCGAGATTGAGCACGATGGCCACCACATACCCGGACCGGGTGGGGACGCGCAATCGGCTCACAGCGGGCGCAGGGCCGGTGGAAACCGTCATCGGACCTCCTTTGAGATATGACCTGATCGTGTCTCGCCTGCCAGTTCTCGACCAGGGGACAAGGTCCATGCCTGGGCGCTGATCGTCCCCGCCCCGTATCGTCCCAAGATGGCTGCCAATCACCCGGTTCGCCCCGTCGAGGTCGCGGCCGACATCGCCGCCCCGGCCGACGTGGTCTTCGCCTTCGTGTCCGACACACGGAACGACCCGCTCTGGTGTGACAACGTCGAGACGGTCGAGATGTTGGCCGGGGAAGGGATCGAGGTCGGGGCCAGGTTCCGATTCCACCAGCATCTGGATCGGCCCGGCGGACAGAGGCTTCGATTCGACGTTGACCTGGAGATCGTCGATCTCGGTGAGCGCATGATCACCTGGCGGGCGACCGACCGCTTCCAGGAACGGGAGATCACACTGCGGGTGGAGCCGGCGGGCCAGGGCTCGAGGATCACCCAGGTGACCCGGGCCCGTTTCCGACGCCCTCCCGGAATGGCCCGATGGGTGTATCCGCGTCTGGCTCGACGGGTCTTCGCCCGACAGTTCCGCAGCCTCGCCGCGCGCTTCGAGTGATCCGGCAGCGGCGCACGGCTGCCCTCCGCTCTCCTGCGGGGTGATTTCCGTTGACCCGGATGTCTCCCGGTCCCGGCCACAATGGCGGCAATGGAACTAGGGGTGACCACCTTTGCCGAGACCTATCCCGACCCCAGGACCGGGCAGCTGATCGGGCATGGGGAGCGGCTCCGCCAGGTCGTGGCCGAGATCGTGCTCTCCGAGGAGGTCGGTCTGGCGGTCTACGGGGTGGGAGAGCATCACCGGCCCGACTTCGCATCTTCCGCGCCGGCGGTCGTCTTGGCCGCGGCGGCGGGGAAGACGACGAGGATTCGGCTGACTCCGGCTGTGGTGATCCTCTCCTCGGACGACCCGGTGCGGGTGTTCCAGGACTACGCAACCCTCGACCTCGTCTCGAAGGGCAGGGCCGAGCTGTTGGTGGGACGGGGATCCTTCATCGAGTCCTTCCCCCTGTTCGGCTACTCCCTCGCCGACTACGACGAGCTGTTCAGCGAGAAGCTCGACCTCTTGTTGGCGATACGGGACAACGAGCGAGTCACCTGGTCGGGGAGGTTCCGTTCGTCTCTCGAGGACCAGCCGATCTATCCCCGCCCCGAGCAGGACCCGTTCCCGATCTGGGTCGCGGTGGGAGGGAGCCCCGATTCGATCGTCCGGGCGGGCATCCGGGGCCTGCCCGTCGCGCTGGCCATCATCGGCGGGAACCCCGACCGCTTCGCCTTCTTCGCCGACCTGCACCGAAAGACCCTGGTCGAGTCGGGTCATGATCCGGCTCTGGCTCCGCTGGCGGTCCACGCCCACGGGTACGTCGCAGACACGACCGAGCAGGCAGCCAACGAGTACTACGACTCATATGCGGTGGCCATGACCCGGCTGGGGCGGGAGCGGGGGTGGGGCCCGATGAGCCGGGCGCAGTTCGACATGATGCGAGCTCCTGGCGGCTCCCTGGTCCTGGGCGACGTTGAGACCGTGGCGAGGAAGATCGTCCACCTCGGAGAGATTCTCGGCATCGATCGATTCATGCTCCACATCAGCGTCGGGACCCTGCCCCACGACCAGGTCCTGCATGCCATCGAACTGCTCGGAACCGAGGTCGCCCCCCGGGTCGTCGACCTGAGCCGGACCTAGGCTGCCCCGATGGAACGCCGCCCTCTCGGGGACTCCGATCTGAGGCCAAGCGTCTTCGGCCTCGGCACGATGACCTTCGGTGCCGAGTCCGACGAGAAGACCTCCCATGCAATCCTCGATCGCTACGTCGAGTCGGGCGGGGTCTTTCTCGACACGGCCGACGTGTACACGAGGGGCGTCTCCGAGGAGATCATCGGTCGCTGGCTGGCCCGTCGCGGGGGCCATGCGGATCTGGTCATAGCCACGAAGGCGCGTTTCGCGATGAGCGACGACCCGGCCGATCGCGGGGCGGGCCGGGCCCATCTGGAACGGGCAATCGAGGCGAGTCTGCGCCGGTTGGGGGTCGACGTCGTCGACCTCTACCAGATCCACGCCTGGGACCCGGCCACACCGATCGAGGAGACGCTGGAGACACTCGACGACATGGTGACTGCGGGAAAGGTCAGGTGGGTGGGCGTCTCGAACTTCCTCGGCTGGCAGCTGGAACGAGCGATCCTCTCCGCCCGTCACAACGGATGGGCGCCCGTGGTGTCGCTACAACCCCAGTACAACCTGCTCACTCGCGACATCGAGCTCGAGATCGTGCCGGTCTGCCTGGAGGAGAACGTCGGCTTGCTGCCGTGGTCCCCACTCGGCGGGGGATGGCTGACCGGCAAGTACTCCGCCTATGAGCGCCCCGCCGGCGTGACCCGTCTCGGGGTCGATCCCAATCGCGGGGTCGAAGCCTACGACCTGCGCAACAACGACCACACCTGGCGGGTGGTGGAGGCGGTGCGCGCTGTCGCCGCCGAGCGGGGCGTGACGATGAGCCAGGTAGCCCTCAACTGGGTGCGGCAGCGGGCGGGGGTCAGCTCGGTGCTGCTCGGATGTCGCAACATCGGCCAACTCGAGGACAACCTGGCGGCGCTCGATTGGGCCCTGTCGCCGGATGAGATGCGACGGCTCGACGAGATCAGCGCCCCCGGGATCCCGATCTACCCCCACGGGTTTCTCGAGGTGGAGGCCGGCGTCGACGTGTGGGAAAGCCTGGGCACCCGGAACGAACGCCCCTACTAGGGCTCGATCCGAGCCTCCGGCGGTCAGGCTTCGAGGGCGAGGGAGTCGAGGATCAGTTCGGCGTAGAAGAAAGGCCAGCGCGTCTCCGGCATCTCCGCCCGGTACCGCTCGTCGGCCAGCCGAAGCCATTCCTCGATCTCTTCGGAGGTGGGCTCGAACCCGACGAAGGAATCGATCACGCCTTTGAGATGGTCTGCATACCACTCCACCCAGTGCTCGCTGCCGCCACCCGTCACCCGGTGATGCTCCTCGGCCACGCTCCCGAGGAGACGCCCGAGTCCGGTCACCTTGTCCCTGTCTGCCATGTCACGCAGGTTATGCCGGCCCCGGGGGAGGGCCAAGCCGGGGGTTCGCGAAGAACCGGGCTAGGTCGCGAAATTTCCTCGGCCCTTCTGCTTGCCGATCCGGATTCGGGTGTTCTATGGTGGCGGAGCCGACTTGGAGGCAACTCCAGATCGGACTCGAAGTGACCGAGAGGTGACTTTGAGACCTCGCTGGGAGACCGGCCCTCGGGTCGGAGTGCCAGCAAGGTCGGGAACCCCGAGAGGGTGAGGGCTTCGGCCAGCACTCCCTCGGGGTTTTTCGCGTCGTCAGACACACCGGCTTGGGTGCAAACGGGAGACTGGCAACATAGGACCGGTGACGGATCGGAAGCGGAGTCCATGACCGGCCAATGGGATACGACACAGGTCCGGCGGCGCTACGACGAGATGGCGGGCAATTGGCGCATGCTCGGGATCATCGACTGGCTGCTCCTGGTCATGCCTCTCAGGAAGCAGCACTTCGCCAAGGCCACCGGCTCGGTCTTGGACGTGGGATGCGGGACCGGGGAGAACTTCGAGTTCCTGGCGGGGGCGGGGCGGATCACCGCACTCGACTTATCGACCGAGATGGTCGAGGAGGCAGCCCGGCGGGCCGGTCAATTGGGGCAGGAGGTGTCGCTTCTGGCCGGGGATGCCCAGCAGCTGCCCTTTCCCGACGACCGGTTCGACACCGTGGTCTCGGCCTTCTCCTCCTGCACCTTTCCCGACTATGCCGCCGCATTCCGGGAGATGTACCGTGTGACCCGACCCGGTGGGCGGATCCTCCTTCTCGAGCACGGGCGGTCCTCGGTCGGCCTGATCGCGCGGCGTCAGGATCGAAACGTGGAACGGGTCTATCAACGGTCGGCGTGCCGGAACAACCGCGACGTGCTCGCCGACCTGGCCGAAGCCGGGCTCGAGCCGACGTCGCACCTGGTCAGCCATCTCGGGATGATGAATCGGATCACCATCGCGATCGGCGCCGACTAAGGAGCGAGGAGGCGGCGGTAACCGCTTCGGTAGTGCACCATCGGATCCGTCAGCTCGGAGACCTCGACCTGGTCGATGCTTCCCACCATGAGGCCCGACCAGCCCACCTCGTCACCGGACTCGAAACTGCAATAGGCACGGTCGGGGAGTTCGTCGAGGACCGGGCCCCAGTCGCTCTGACTGCTCGCGGTAGTCGCAAACGGGCCGCCGGGCGCCGGCCAGAGACCGGCGAAGACGTCGGCCAGGTGGCGGTCGTCGTAGCGGCAGATGTGGATCACGAACCGGCCCGTGGCGGAGGCCGCAGCCCAGAGATCGGTGGTCGGGCCGACCACGAGATGAGCCAGGGCCGGATCCCCCTGGATCACCAACAAGGACGAGACGGTGAGCCCGGCTCGGCTCGAGTCGACTCCGGCGGTGACGATGGTGACTCCTGCCGCCAGCCGTCCCCGGAACTGACGCGCCAGGTCACGCTCACCGGGATCGGGCCGGAACGGGTGCCCGGAGTGGATCATCGAGGGCACCATAGGGCAATTTGTCCCACCCTCCGGGCAGGATGACGTCATGACCGATCAACGGAGTGGGCAATGACCGAGACCCTGGCTCTGGCGACCGCGGTCGCCGCGGTTGTGGTGATGATCGTCCTGGCCGCCGTACTGGTCGTGGTGCTCAGGCAACGATCGGAGACCGGGTCCGACCTCCCCGAGCTCGACCTGGCCCGGCGGATCGACGAAATCCTGGTGTCCCTCGCC
>DASUSU010000152.1:0-29609 GCA_036374915.1 Acidimicrobiia bacterium
CGGGCGCCGGGGTCGAACAACATGAGATTGGCAGGTGAGCCCGGCTCCACCGCAATTCCCTGCCGGTCCAGCCCGGCGATTCGGGACGGGGCGACGCTCAAACGGTGGTAGAAGAGCGCCTGGTCGTGGCCCAGGGCCATCGAGGCGACGGCTGCGGCGGTCTCCAGCCCGATGACCCCCCGGGGTGCCTCTTCGAACGGAACCGCCTTCTCGGCGCGGGCATGGGGAGCGTGGTCGGTGGCCACGGCGTCGATCACTCCCCGGCGCAACGCCTCGACCAGAGCGGCCCGGTCGTCGGCGCCACGGAGCGGGGGGTACATCTTGAGATTGGGGTCGAGGCCTTCCATGGCCGACTCGTCGAGTGCCAGGTGGTGCGGCGTCACCTCGGCGGTCACCGGGACCCCCTGTTCCCGGGCCCGACCGATCAGTTCGACTGCGTTCGCGGTGGAGACGTGCTGGACGTGGAGAGAGGCTCCGGTCACCCGGGCGATCTCGAGGTCACGAGCCACGATCACGTCCTCGGCCAGGGCGGGAAGGCTCTCGATCCCGTGTCGGGCCGCGACCGATCCCTGGTGCAGGTGACCGTTCCCGGCCAGGGAGCGGTCCTCCGGGTGCTCGGCGACCACCGCCCCGGGGAGGTCGGCGAGGTAGGCCATGATCCGGCGCAGCAAACCCGCCTCGGCGACGGCATCGCCGTCGTCGCTGAAGAGGCGGACCCCGGCGTCGTACATGGCGTCGAAGTCGGCCATCTCGGCCCCGGCCCGGCCCCTGGTGAGGCACCCGGCCACCCGAAGATCGAGCATGCCGATCGCCCGGGACCTCTCCATCGCTGCCTCCGCCTGCTCCCTCCCGTCGATCGGGGGCTCGGTGTTGGGCATGGCCAGAGCCGCGGTGAAACCGCCTGCGGCCGCGGCCCGCGCCCCGGAATCCATGTCCTCTTTCCAGGTCTGGCCCGGTTCGCGAAAGTGGACATGGAGGTCGACCAGCCCGGGGCCGAGCCAGGCGCCTGCCGCGTCCACGACTCTCGCCCCGTTGGCCGGCGGCTCGTCGCCCACCGACAGCACCGTGTCGCCCTCGATCACGACCGTGGCCTGCTCGACACCCGACGAGCGGAGGACCCGTGCGTTTCTGACGACGATCATGTCCCCCCTTCCAGTGCCCGGGCGAGGACGGCCATCCGAACCGGGACCCCGTTGGCCACCTGGTCCAGGATCATCGACCTGTCCCCATCCGCGCTGACATCGTCGATCTCGAGGCCGCGGTTGATCGGGCCAGGGTGCATCACCACCGATGTCGGCTTCAGCATGGACAGCCGCTCCTGGTTCATCCCGTAACGGCGGGCATAGCCGTGCTCGGACGGGATGTCGGCCGACGCACCTCTCTCCCTCTGGATGCGGAGGAGGTATACGACGTCGACGTCGCCGAGCTCGGCATCGAGGTCGGTGGCCGTCCTCACCCCCCACGCATCGGCGCCGAGGAGGAAGGGGCTTGGCCCGACCAGGGTCAGCTCGACGCCCAGGGTGGGCAAGGCGGCGAGATGACCCCGGGCCACCCGGCTGTTGCCCACGTCACCGACGATGGCCATGCGCAACCCGTCGAGGCGGCCGAACCGCTGACGCAGGGTGAGGGCGTCGATCAGCGTCTGGGTCGGGTGCTCCCTCCGCCCCACCCCGGCATTGACCACCGGCCGGTCCGACCACTTTGCGGCCAGCTCCGCCGCATCCGCCAGCCGATGCCGGATGACGAAGACGTCGGTGCCCATGGCGGTCAGGGTGAGGATGGTGTCCTTGAACGACTCACCCTTGGCGGTCGAGGACTGCTCGACGGCAAAGCTCATCACATAGGCCCCGAGGTGATGAGCGGCCTTCTCGAACGAGAGCCTGGTCCGGGTCGAGGGCTCGAAGAAGACGGTGGTGACGGTGGCGCCCCCGTGGATCCCGGCGCCGGGCAAGGGCTTGGAGACGAGGTCCTGGGCACGGTCCAACAGCTCCTCGAGACTTCCCCGGCTCATCCCGCGCAATGTGAGCAGCCCGCTCACGCCGACCCGTTCCTCTCCACCCAGACCCCCTCCTCGTCGTCGATGGGCGGGAGGCGGACCCTCACCACCTCCTCGTGGCTGGTGGGCAGGTTCTTGCCCACGTAGTCGGCGCGGATCGGCAGCTCCCGGTGCCCGCGGTCGACCAGCACCGCCAATTCGGTCTGATCGGCCCGCCCCAGGTCGGAGAGGGCGTCGAGGGCGGCCCGGATCGTGCGCCCGGTGTAGAGGACGTCGTCTACGACGATCACACTGCGCTCGGAGATGTCGGTGGGGATCGAAGTCACACCCGACCCGCGCACCGGGCGCAGGTCGCGATCGTCCCTGTATTCGCCGATGTCGAGCTCGCCGACGGGCACGGCGACGTCTTCGAACTCGGCGATCGTGTCTCCGAGCAGCCGGGCCAGGTGCACGCCTCGGGTGTGGATCCCGACGATGACAACTGAGTCGGCGCCGCGATGACGCTCGAGGATCTCGTGGGCGATGCGCCGGACGGCCCTGTGAATGTCCTGGCCGTTCATCACCTGGGGCATCGAACAGCCCCTGACATGGATGGGGCAGAACCCATCTCGCTCCTTCCCGGCCTCACCGGACCGTGATTAAAGGTGAGCCGACCTTAGCCGCGTGGGCGCCTTCCGCCCAAACACAGCCCGTCAGCCCGACAGGGCTCGAACAGGACTCAGCTGCGGGCGGTACGTGCCAGCGAGGCGAGCACGCCGTTGACGAAGGCGCCGGATCGCTCCGTGGAGTAGGTCTTGGCCAGCCGCACCGCCTCGGATACGACCACGGCGGTCGGAGTGTCGCTGTGCCGAAGCTCGTACAGGCCGAGACGGAGAATGGAGCGATCGATCACCGGCATCCGGGCAACGCTCCAATGCTCGGAAGCGGACTCGATCTCGTGGTCCAGGTCTTCCTTGAGGTCCAGCACCCCCCGCACCAGCATCCCGACCCTGCCCGTGAGCTCTTCGACATCGCCGGCATCTCCGCTGATCTCCACCTGGTAGAGGGTCTCCAGGACGAGGTCCCTCGGCTCGTCCCGGCTCATACCCTGGTCAGATACTCCCCGGAACGGGTGTCGACCTTGACCCGATCGCCCTGCTCCACGAAGAGCGGCACCTGGATCTGGATCCCGGTCTGGAGGGTGACCGGCTTGGTGGCGCCGGTCCGGGTGTCACCCTTGACCGCCGGCTCGGCGTAGGTCACCTCGAGCTCGACCGCGGCGGGCAGCTCCACTGCGATCGGCGTTCCCTTGTACATCGAGAGGCTCGCAGTCATCCCTTCGACCAGATACCCGGCCGCCGGACCGACGTCTTCGCCGCTCAGCGCCAGCTGACCGAAGTCATCGAGATTCATGAAGTGGAACCCGAGATCGTCGCTGTACAGGTACTGGTGGTCCCGGCGCTCGATGATGGCCTGGTCAACGTTCTCGTCGGCGCGAAACGTGCGATCCAAGACCTGACCGGTCTCCAGGTTCTTGAGCTTCATCCGGACGAAGGCCTTGCCCTTGCCCGGTTTCACGTGCTGATACTCGACGATGGCGAAGAGCCCGTCGCCGAGTTGGAGCGCCATCCCCGGCTTGACGTCGTTTGTGCTGATCATGTCACGTCGCAGTGTGGTCGGAACCGTTGGGGACGATAAACCGGTCAGAGACCGACCGAGTCGAGGCCGAGGTCGAGGTCCTCGGTGCCGACGTGCTCGACCACAGGGTCACCGAAGGCCCTGAGCAGCACCATCCGCATCCCGGCGGAGTCGCGCTTCTTGTCGTGGCGGAGGAGGTCCTCGACCCGGGCCCGCTCCAACCCCTCCACCTCCGTCGGCAACCCGAGTCTGTCGATCGCCTCCACCATCCGATCCATCCCGGGAAAGCGAAGCCGGTGCTCAGAGATCCTCCCCGCGGCGACCATGCCGACTGCCACCGCCTCCCCGTGGGACAACGGGGAGGCGTACTCGATGGCGTGCCCGATGGTGTGCCCGAAGTTGAGTATCGCCCGCAGACCGGTCTCGCGTTCGTCCTCTCCCACCACCCGTGCCTTGACCGCTGCCGCCCGGCTCACCACTTCCTCCATCGGCGCCCCCTCGCCTTCGCGGGAGAGCAACTCGAACAGATCGGTGTCGCCGACCAGCCCGGTCTTGAGTGCCTCGGCGAGGCCTTCCCGGCGAAGAGTGGTGGGAAGCTGTTCCAGCGTCGTCACGTCCACGATGACCCGGGTCGGGTGCCAGAAGACGCCAACCAGGTTCTTGCCGGCGAGGTTGACCCCTGTCTTGCCTCCGATGGCGGCGTCGACCGCGGCGAGCAGCGTGGTCGGCACGTGAACCACCTCTACCCCGCGCAGCCAGGTCCCGGCGACGAAACCCGCCAGGTCGGACACCGACCCGCCGCCGACCCCGACCACCGTGTCGTGCCTGCCGAGGCCGAATCGGGCCAACGCCTCGTACACCGATCCGGCCACGATCAGGGTCTTCGCCTCCTCTCGGTCGGGGAGCCCGATCACCTCGACATGGAGGTCGTCCTCGCGGATCTTGCCGGCGACCTCGAGGGCGATGTGAGTGGCGCCGGGCTGGGTCACGATCGCAACCCGTTGCCGGTCGGGGCGTGCCGGGAGGATCGGGTGGGGCAGCCCCCGGCCCACCACGAGCTCTGTGGTACCGGCCACGGTCAGCAGCGCCAAGATGCCTCGTTCCTCATCGCCGCGTCATCGGTTGAGATTCATCTTCCCGGCCGGTCAGCGAGACCCGAGCGATAGCGATCGAACGCGGCGACAAACTCATCGACGTTGTCCCCACCGAATTTCCTCTGGAACTCGCCGGCCAGGACGAAAGCCACCATCTGCTCCGCCACCACCCCCGCGGCGGGGACGGCGCACACGTCGGAGCGCTCGCGAACTGCATCGGCGGGGTCACCGGTGGACATGTCGACCGTCCGCAGGGGACGCATCAGGGTGGAGATCGGCTTCATCGCCCCCCGCACCCGGATCGTCTCCCCGTTGCTCATGCCGCCTTCGGTGCCACCGGCCCGGTTGGTGGGCCGTTGCAGGCTCCCCTCGTCGAAGAGGATCTCGTCGTGGGACTTCGAGCCGGGCAGCCCGGCCACCTCGAAGCCGTCTCCGATCTCGACCCCTTTTATCGCGGGTATCGACATGACCGCGGCGGCGAGCAGGGCGTCGAGCCGGCGGTCGTAGTGCACGTGGGATCCGATTCCGGGGGGGACTCCGAATCCGAGCACCTCGAACACGCCCCCCAGCGTGTCTTTCTGCGTCTTGGCGTCCTCGATGGCGGCGATCATCGAAGCCTCGGCGGCGGGATCGAGGCATCGCACCGGGCTGTCGTCGATCCTGTCCTGGTCTTCAGGCCCCGGCACCGGGCCCTCGCTGGCGGCCGGGCCGATCGACACCACATGACTGAACACGCGTACCCCGACGGTGGCGAGGAGGACCTTGGCCAGGACCCCGGCGATAGTCCGTGCCGCGGTCTCCCGGGCCGAGGCTCGCTCCAGGATGTCCCTGGCGTCGTCGGTTCCGTACTTGAGCATTCCGGCCAGGTCGGCATGCCCGGGCCGGGGGCGGGTCACCTGTTTCCTCGATGGAGCCGGCTCCGGGCTCATCTCCTCGGCCCAACGTGGCCACTCGGTGTTCCTGATCAGCACGGCGACGGGCGAGCCCAGGGTCGAGCCGTGCCTGATCCCGCCCAGGATCTCGATCTCGTCCCTCTCGATCGCCATTCGCTTCCCCCGGCCGTAGCCCATCCGTCTCCTGGCCAGCTCGTCGGTGATCTGCTCCGGCGACACGTCGAGCCCGCGCGGCAGCCCCTCGACGATGGTCACCAACCCGGGCCCGTGCGACTCCCCGGCGGTCATGAAGCGCAGCATGGCTTGATGCTACGTCGGGATTGGGAAAGCTCCGAGCCCGGCGAGGATGATCGCCGACCAGGAGCCCACGATCATCGCCGGGCCGTAGGGGAGCTCTGCCCGCATCGCCTCCCGGATCGTCGACTCCGGACCCCCGGCTCTCTTCGCTCGTGATCGGCTCACCAATCCTGCCGCGAGGACCACGAACGAGAGGAGCCCGCCGAACAGTGCGGTGATGAAGACGCTCCAGCCGAGCGCTCCCCAGGAGACGTAGGCGGTGAACACGCCGAGCTGGATCGAGAGCTTGACGTCGCCGTATCCGAACCCCTGGCCCCGGGCGACGAGGAATACGAGGTTGGTGCCAACGAAGTAGGCTGCGCCTCCGAGCAGCCCGCGAACCAGAGCCTCCTCGGCGCCGTCGGCGACGGCGGCGACAGCGAGCAGACCGACCAGAGTCAGGGTTCCGCGAAGATTGAGCCGGTCGACGATGCGGAACGCGTCGATGTCGGTGAGAGCCAGGGCCAGCGAGAGGCACAGGAACCCGAGATAGGGCAGCAGCGCCCACTCCGCCCCGACCGTGTTGGCCGCTCCGAGACCGAGAGCGATCCCGATCGGGATCAGTGTCAGTTCCCTCCCGATCCGTCGCCCGCAGTCTGGGCAGCGGAGACGACCCCAACCCCGGCCGGTGCCACATCCGGGACAGGTGCCGGCGAAAGGGCGGATCGGGCGGTCGGCCAAGGCCTGAGCGGCCAGGTCATGGGCGAGAAGGGCCCCGAGGAGGCCGAGTGCTCCAGCCAGGATGTCTATCACCGCTGGAGCAAGCTACCGGCCGTCGAGACGACCGGTCGGTTTCAGTCTCCGTCGATCTCTTTGAGCACGGAGCCCATCCGACGTCTGCGGAGCAGGCCGTGGCCCTCTTCCTCGACGTCGGCCTGCCCGTTGCTGTCGAGCTGGGAGAACACCTTCTCCAGGAAGGCTTCGGTGTCCTCCTCAACCGACTCCGGCTCGGGCTCCAGGGCTGGCGACTCCTGGAGTGGGCCCTGGTGTCCGGTCTCGACGGCTTCGCCCTCGACGGCTTCGCCCTCGACGACGGGAGCAGCGGTCTCGTCGCCGGCGGCGAAGGCGCTCTCGGGTCGAGCCGACCTGACGAAGTGCCCAAAGCGGCTCTCCCTGCCCTCCTCCTCGGACGACGGCCCCTCCGTCGGGGTGACCGCGGCGTCGGCCGCCGGGGCCGGGAAGGGCTGAGACTCGGGCGCGGCCTCGGGTGCCTCGTATTCGGGCTCGACCCACCAAGACTGGTCGGGGCCGACCTCTTCGGTGGAGAAGGCGGGCACGGACGGGATCGGCTCCGTCCGCCCTGCGCCATCGTCGGCAGAGTCGGCATCGAGCAGCAGCAGCTCGCGTTCGGCCAGTTCCGCCGCCACCTTGGCGATCCAGAACTCGGTCGTGCCCAAGCGCTCGGCTATCACCGACACCGATGCCCCCGAGCCCAGCTCGCAGAGAAGGCGCCATGCCTCGCGGTTGATCTTGATCTCTTCTTGATCGCCCGCGTCGCGGTTCATCCTGATCGTGGCGTCGAGATCGGAGATGACCTCGTGCACGGACTCCCACTCCAAGGTGCGGCGGCGAACGTCGTCCAGGGTCGCCTCGAGCTCGAACGGCCGGGGACTGCCATAGGGCGTGACCGCTCCTTCGGCAACCTCGAAGGTGGCCCCCTTGTCGCTCAGGTGATAGAGGCTCTCGACCGTGATCTCGCGGAGGAGGTCGATGATCGCGGTCTCCCGATCGGGAACGTCACTGAAGCTCGCCTCGCCAACCGCCACCTTGCGCAGGAAGGCGTCGTCCACGTACCCAGAGTTGACCAAGTGCTTGTGCAGGTCTCGATCCTCCGCGGTGGTGGCCAGCGAGATGCCCTTCTTGCCCACGTAGACGCGGCCACGCACATCCTCGCCACGGACCTCGACCGATCCGCGTTGATCCGACCGCATCAACAGCCTCAAGACCTCATCGAGCGGGACGAATCCCAAATTTCCAGAAAGTGCCACCTCAACCACTCCTTGCCTACGAGTCCACGACCTCCAGATCGGCGGTTGCGCAGTTTCGCTTTAGGTCTTTCTGGCTGCGTCGAACATGACCTCGGTCGGGGCCGGCACCCCGGTCCACCATTGGAACGATGCCGCCGCCTGCAGCACCAGGAACTCCACCCCGTCCATCACAGCGAGACCGGTGTCCAAGGCCCGTCTCACCGACGGGGTGGGTGTGTCCCCGTATGCCAGGTCGATGAGCCCCGAAGCCGGGCCGACGATGTCCTCCGACAGCGTCTCCCCCCTCATCCCGATCGGCGTTGCATTCACCACGAGCGCCCCGGCCACCCCTGCGCCGAACCGAACCGGCCCGACATCGACACCGACCCGCTCGGCGAGGGCGGCGGCGCGCTCGGGCTTGCGGGCCGAGAGGTACACGGCACGCCCTGCGACACCGATCAGGACCGCTGCAGCCGCCCCACCGGAGCCGAGGATCAGGATCGGCGCCGAAGCCTGGAAACGCTGGTCGGCGACGGCGAGCCGGGCGGCGACGACGTCGGTGCTGTGGCCCTCGACCCGGTTGTCGCGTGAGCGCAGGGTGTTGACCGACCCGCTCCGGGCGGCCTCGTCGGTGAGGAAGTCGGCCAGACGAGCCGCCGCCCCCTTGAGCGGCATGGTCACGTTGATTCCCTGGAGCGCCCCCGACCTCAGATCGGCGACCGCTTCGGCCAGCTCGGCCTCCCCGGCCCGGATCGCCTCGTAACGGCCTTCGATGCCGAGATGTCGCATGGCGGCGTTGTGGATGGCCGGTGATCGGGAGTGTCGCACCGGGTCGCCGAGGACGGCAAGACGGATGGGGTTGGACATCGCCCCAGTGTGCCAGGGCTAGGGCAGGACGCCGTCCTCGCGGGCCTGGGCCACATTGGCGTTGTGCTCGTCGAGGGTGGCGGCGAAGGCGTGATGCCCTTCCAGGTCGGAGAGGACGTAGTAGAGAAAGTCGCTCTCGATCGGGGCGGCGGCCGCTTCCAGGGACGCTCGGCCCGGCGAGGCGATCGGGGTGGGAGGCAGCCCGTTGACCAGATAGGTGTTGTAAGGCGAGTCCACCTCGTTGTTGAACAGCGACGCATCACGGGTGCCCAAGGCGTAGAGCACGGTGGCGTCGATGTCGAGTTTCATCCCCAGCCCGAGCCGGTTGTGAATCACGCTGGAGACGGTGGGTCGCTCCTCGTCGAGCAGGACCTCGGTCTCGATCAGGGAGGCAATGATCACACCGTCGTAGACGGTCATGCCGGCGTCTTCCAGCATGGTCCAATCGATGCTCCCCACCCGCTGCTCCATGGTGGAGGCGAGACGTTGCAGGATGTCGGCCGGCTCCGCCGAAGCCGTGAACTCATAGGTGTCCGGGAACAAGAGCCCCTCCCAGTCGGAGAGCACCGGGTCCGACGGCATCTCGCGCAGCGAGGTGTCCACCTCCCCGTTGACCAGGGCGGCCTCGAAGGCCGAGTAGGGCTGCCCGGATGCCTCGGCCAGCCGGGTCAGGATCTCGGTGACGCGTAGACCCTCGATCACGGTGACCCGGTACACGTCGGCCACCGGGCCCACCACCAACATCGCCACCACCTCTGCCGGGTCCATGAGAGTCTGCAGGGCATAGGTGCCGGCCTGAAGCCGGGCGGCGGCCTCGTTGTTGCGCACCGCCACCTCGAACTCGAGCGCCGACCGCACCACGCCCTGGGCGGCGAGGATCGCCGCTATGTCCTGGGCCGTAGACCCTGCGGGTATCTCGATGGTCACATCCTGCCCCGGGACCACCGACACCGGGCCCGAAGCGGAGTCGTCCTGACCGAAGGTCGAACCGACCAGCCGGCCCAGATAGGAGCCGCCGCCCACCACGGCGACACCGCCGAGGATCACGAGGGCGATCACCGCCACGATCTTGCCCGCCCGCAGCCAGGGGGATGGCTGATCCGGCACCGGTTCGAAGGTCATCGATTGTCGTCCAGATAGTCCTGAAGAATGATTGCGGCTGCCACCTTGTCCACGCTCTCTCGCCGCCGCCGGCGCTTC
The DNA here is from genome assembly GCA_036374915.1 of Acidimicrobiia bacterium. Taxonomy (GTDB): domain Bacteria; phylum Actinomycetota; class Acidimicrobiia; order Spongiisociales; family ZC4RG35; genus JARDZU01. The sequence goes on from DASUSU010000152.1 coordinate 9,971, forward strand.
ATCCCCGACTCGAGAAGGGCGGACTCGGCCATCCGGGAGGTGTACCTCTCGTCGCGCAGGACCACGTCCACCCCGGTCGCGTTGGCGAGCTCGTCGGCGAGTTTCCTGGCTTCGACGGCGGATGTCCCTTCATCTCCACCCAGCCCGGTGGGAAGACCGACCACGATGGTACCGACCTCTTGGTCTTTCACCAGACTCACCACCTCCTCGACGATGTTCGACCTGGGCACGACGGCGAGGGGCCGCGCGGTCAGCCCGAGCGGGTCGGACAACGCCAAGCCGACCCGCTTGGTCCCATAGTCGATGCCGAGCGAACGGCTCACAGACTCCCGAGCGCACTCTCGGCGGTCTGTCGGGCCACACCCAGAGCGGCGTCGAGCTTCTCGCCGTGTGGTCCCCCGGCCTGGGCCAGTTCCGGGTCGCGCGAGCCCCCGCCGCCCAGCTCGGCGGCCGCGGCGCGGATCATCTCTGCGGCGGAGAGACCGGATTCGACCAGGTCCTTGCTGACCAGGCCGACCAAGGATCCCTTGCCCCGGTGAGCCGATCCGACCACGATCACCGATCGGGGGCCGAGACGGTCCCTTATCCCAAGAGCGAGCTGACGAAGCGCATTGGCATCGAGCTCAGGGGCCGCGGCGACCAGGAGGGATGCCTCCCCCACCGGGACCGCGTCGGCGGCGAGCTCCACCGCCAGCTCCCCCCGGCGCTGAGAGCCGATGACCTCCAACTCCGCCTCCAGCGTGCCCACCCGCTCGAGCAGGGCCTCGACCCGTGCCGGGATGTCGGGCCGGGCGGCCTTGAGCAAACGGCCCGCATGGTCCATCCCGGTTCGGATGTCCACCAGGTGCTGGTAGGCGGCCATGCCGGTGAGGGCCTCCACCCGCCGCAGGTTCGACCCGATCGACGACTCCGAGGTGAGCAGCAACGGCCCAACCTGGGCGGAGGTGTGGGTATGGGTGCCGCCGCAGAACTCGGTCGAGAAGTCCCCGACCTGGACCACCCGGACGGTGTCGCCGTACTTGTCCCCGAAGAAGGCCAGGGCGCCCATCTCCTCCGCCTTCTCCTTGGAGGTGACGATCGTCTCCACCCGGGAGTCGTCGATCAGCTTCGCGTTGACCTCGGCCTCGATCTCCCCCAATTCCTGCGGGGCGACCTGTGCGAAATGGGAGAAGTCGAATCGAATCCGACCCGGCTCGACCAGCGAGCCGGCCTGTGCGGCGTGGTCGCCGAGTACGTCCCTCAGCGCCCAGTGCAGGACATGGGTGCCGGTGTGGCTACGCCGGGTCGCGTCGCGCCGGGGCGAGTCGATCGTCGCCCTGGCCTGTTGTCCCACTGCGAGATATCCGGCATCGACTCTGAGCCTGTGCCCGTGGAGACCCTGGAGCGCATGTTGGGTGTCGATCACCACCCCGGACCCGGTCTCCGTCTCGATGATCCCGGTATCGCCCACCTGGCCGCCCGACTCCCCGTAGAACGGGGTCCGGCTGAGGAACAGTTCGACCTGGCGCCCCTGGTCGGCCCGCTCGATGGTCTCCCCGTCGGCGACCATCGCCAGGATCAGCCCGTCGGCGATGTCGGTCTCGTAGCCGACGAAGTCGGTGAGACCGGTCACGTCGAGCACGGAGCGATAGATCTCCTGGGCCACCGCCTCGTCCCCGCCTTTCCAGGCGGCGCGTGCCCGCCTCCTCTGCTCGGCCATCTCCGATTCGAACCCGGCCGTGTCCACCTCGACCCCGCGCTCGGCGGCAATCTCCTTGGTCAGCTCGACAGGGAAGCCGAAGGTGTCGTGCAGCTTGAACACAGTCGACCCGGAGAGCGTCTTCGCCCCTTCGCTCTCCAACTCGGCGTCGAGCAGCTGGTGGCCCGATGCGAGGGTCCTGCGAAACCGCTCCTCCTCCCTGGCGACGACCTGATTGATGAATCCCCGCCGGTCGACGAGCTCGGGATACCAGTCGCCCATGGCCTCGATCGTGGCGTCGACCAGGAGCGGGAAGACCAGACCCTCGCCCCCGTACTGCCACGCATGGCGGACCGCGCGGCGGAGAATGCGGCGGAGCACGTAGCCCCGGCCGTCGTTGGACGGGATGACACCGTCGCTGATCAGAAAGGTCACCGCCCGTCCATGGTCGGCGAGGATGCGCAAGGAGACGTCGTGCCCGCCGTCCTCGCCATAGACCAGCCCGGTATAGGCCGCAGCCGCGTCACGGACGTGGGATGTGGTGTCGATGTCGAATACGGAGGGGACGCCCTGGAGCACGGAGGCAATCCGGTCCAGCCCCATCCCGGTGTCGATGCTCTTGGCCGGCAGCTCACCGACGACGTGATAGGGCTCGTCCTGGATGCTCTGCATGAAGACCAGGTTCCAGATCTCGACGAATCGGTCCTCGTCCCCTACCGCCGGCCCACCTCCCTCACCGAATTCGGGTCCCTTGTCGTAGAAGATCTCCGAGCACGGCCCGCACGGCCCGGGGACCCCCATCTGCCAGAAGTTCTCCTTCTCGTCACGCCTCTGGATCCGCTCGGCGGGGACGTGCTTGGCCCAGATGTCTGCTGCTTCGTCGTCGGTCTCGAACACCGTGTACCAGAGCCGATCCTCGTCCAGCCCGAGCCGATCGGTGACGAACTCGTGGGCCCAGGCGATTGCCTCCTCCTTGAAGTAGTCGCCGAAGCTGAAGTTGCCCAGCATCTCGAAGAAGGAGAGGTGACGGTTGGTGGTGCCGATGATGTCGATGTCGATGGTCCGGACCACCTTCTGAACGGTGGTCGCCCGTCGCTCCGGCGGGGTCTCCTCCCCGAGGAAGTAGGGCTTGAAGGGGACCATCCCGGCGTTGGTCAGGAGCAGAGTCGGGTCATTGGGGATCAGCGAGGCGGAGGGGCGCACGACATGGCCCTTCTCCTCGAAGAAGGAGGTGAAAGCAGTTCGAATCTGGTTGCTGTTCAACGAAGTCCGGTCCTGGGGAAGATCGGCGAGGTTAACGACGGGGCGGTGGCTACCGGCTTCTGTTGGGCCGGACCGCCCGGGCCGCGAAGTCGAGCAAGTCGGCCCCGGTGGCCACGGCGGCGTCCTTCCACTCCATCGGGGTCGGCCGTCGCCGCAAGGCGCGCACCGTTATCCACCCTCCGGCGACCATCCCGGTCGCAAACCACCAAACCCGATCGAGCATCCGGCCAAGGCTACCCGTTCACTCCCGTCCTTCCCGCCGGAGAACACGGTCGATGTCGCGAAGACGCGCCTTGATCGACGCTTCCTCCCCCAGGTCGCCCGGCTCGTAGAGGACGTCGGGCGGGACCTCGTCGGGGAAGTACTGCTGGTCGATCACCCCGCCGTCGAAGTCGTGCGAGTAGCGATAACCCGAGCCGTGGCCGAGCTTCTCGGCGCCGGCATAGCCGGCGGAGCGGAGATGGGCGGGAACGCTGGGCGAGGGGCCGTCGCTGACCAGTTGCCGCGCCCTGGCCATGGCCCGGCCCACCGAGTTCGACTTGGGCGCGGCGGCCAGGTAGATCGTCGCCTCGGCGAGGTGGTAGCTCGCTTCGGGGAGACCGACATAGGCCAGGGCGTCTCCGGCCGCGATCGCCAGCGGCAGCGCGTGAGGGTCGGCCAGCCCGATGTCCTCGGCGGCGAGGATTATCAGCCGCCGGGCGATGAACTCGGGGTCCTCCCCTCCCTCCAGCATGAGGAACAGCCAGTAGAGGGCGGCGTCGGGGTCGGAGCCACGCACGCTCTTGATGAAGGCGGAGATCACGTCGTAGTGCTGGTCCCCTACCTTGTCGTAGCGGACGATGCGCCGCTGCAGCGCTTCGGCCACATCCTCCAGCGAGATCGTCTCCCGCTGGTCGCCCGAGGCGAGCAGTGCGGCGACTTCGAGAGCATTCAGCGCCTGACGGGCGTCGCCGCCGGTGCGATTGCCCAGCTCGCTCAACGCCTCGTCGGAGATCTTCAGATTCAGATCGCCCAGACCGCGCTCGGTGTCGACCAGGGCCCGCCGGGCCAGCTCCGACACCTGGTCGGCGCCGAGCGACTCGAGCCGGAACAACGTCATCCTGCTCATCAGCGGGGAGTTGACCTCGAAGAACGGGTTCTCCGTCGTGGCCCCGATCAGGATCAGGGTGCCGTCTTCCACCCCGGGCAGAAGCGCATCCTGCTGGTTCTTGGCGAAACGGTGGATCTCGTCGAGAAAGAGGACGGTCCGTCTCTCCTCGGTCGCGAGACGGCTCTTGGCGGCGGCCAGCACCTCGCGGATGTCCTTGACCCCGGCCGCGGTGGCGGAGAGGGTCTCGAATGCGGCATCGGCCCTGGAGGCGACGAGACGGGCCAGAGTGGTCTTACCCGTCCCCGGCGGTCCCCAGAGCAACATCGACACCGGGCGTCCCGACTCGACCAGACGTCGGAACGCGGCCCCGTCGGCCATCAGCCCCGGCTGACCGACCACCTCGTCCAGTGATCGGGGGCGCATGCGGGTGGCCAGCGGCGCAGCCCGCGCGGTCAGATCGTCGGCCCGAGCCGAGAACAGGTCACTCATCGAATCCGACGGTACCGTCGGGTGCCGCCGAAGTGGTCAGTCGGCCCGGAGGTAGTCCCTCACCTCAGGCAGCCATGGAAGCAGAGCGAGTGCCAGTGCGACGATCCCGAACGTGGGCATGAGGAACGAGAACGGGATCGAGACCAGCTCGATCGTGATCCAGGCAATGTGCCCCACCCCGAGGGCGATCGTCCCCGCCCAGGACCAGTGATGGCGGGTCGGTCGTTCCAGCCAATGCAGCCATCGCCAGTCCGGCCGGCGCAGCACCCCGTAGAGGATCACCAGGGAGCCGAGGCCGAAGCCAACGCCCAGCAACAGCCCGGGGACCACCCAGCTGTCGACCAGCGGGAGCATGTCGAGGTACTCGTCGGGCAGCATCATCTCACCGCCGTATCCGAAGAGCATGGCCCCTCCCCCGGCCACCGCGCCGATACCCAGGACGAGAAGCAGCGCGGAGATGATCACCACCGGGAAGGGGCGATGGGCCCGGGACACCTCGGTCAGCGCGACGGTCATTTGCAGAGCCTCCTTTCAGGACGGCTCCAGCATCGGTGAGATCCCACTGTCGGGCCAGAGCCCAAAGTCACAACAGGAGGTGCCGGCTCAGTCCTCTTCCGGTTGCTGCCTCCGCGCCAGCGCCTCTGCGCTGAGGCTTATGCCCAACTCGTCGAGCTGAGCCTCTTCGACCCAGGTCGGGGCACCGGTCATCGGGTCGGCCCCGGTCTGGGTCTTGGGGAAGGGGATCACCTCCCGGATCGAGGTCTCGCCCTGGAGGACCATGACCAGCCGGTCGATGCCGAAGGCGAACCCGGCGTGGGGCGGGGAGCCATAGCGAAGCGCCTCGAGAAACCAGCCGAAGCGACGCTCGGCGGTGTCGGCATCGATTCCGAGGATCTCGAAGACCTGCCTCTGCACCCCGGGGTCGTGGATACGGACCGATCCCGACCCGAGCTCGACACCGTTGAGCACCGCGTCGTAGGCCTTGGAGAGGGCCTCCCTCGGGTTGTCCCGCATCTCGTCGAGTGACATCGGGGAGGTGAAGGGATGGTGGGAGAAGGTGATCGATCCGTCCTCGTCCTCCTCGAACAGCGGGAAGTCGATCACCCAGAGAAAGGCGAGGTCGTCGTGGCCGGCGGGACGCAACAGCTCGTTGCGTAGCGTGCCCAGCACCTCGACCACGAGGCGCCAACGGTCGGCACAGAGGAGAAGGACATCACCGGGCCCGGCGCTGAGCTCGGTCTTGATCCCTGCCAGCTCCGACTCGCCCAGGAACTTGGCCACGGGCGAGCGGAGGGTGCCGTCCTCCTCGACCACCATCCAGACCAGGCCACGCGCCCCCTGCTCCTTGGCCCGCTCGGTCAGGGCATCGGCCCGGGCCCGGGACCACTCCTGGCGCCCCACGTTGATGCCACGGATCGTGCCGCCCGAGGCCAGGGAGTCTTTGAAGACGCCGAAGCCGGAGTCGGTGAAGAGGGAGGACAGGTCGACGATCTCGGCGTCGATCCTGAGGTCGGGCTTGTCGGTGCCGAACCGGTCGATGCATTCCTGCCAGGTGAGCCGGGGGAAGGGGCGTGCGATCTCCACTCCCCGCAGCTCCTTGGTCGCGGCTACGAGGACACTCTCGATCGCATCGAGCACGTCGTCCCTGTCCCAGAACGATCCCTCCAGGTCGAGCTGGGTGAACTCCAGCTGACGATCGGCGCGGAAGTCCTCGTCGCGATAGCAGTGGGCGATCTGGAAGTACCGCTCGACCCCGGAGATCATCAGGAGTTGCTTGAACAATTGCGGCGATTGGGGCAGGGCGTAGAACTCGCCGGGACGAAGCCGCGACGGGACCAGCATGTCCCTGGCCCCTTCCGGAGTGCTGTTGATCAGGGTCGGGGTCTCCACCTCGAGGAAACCCTGCTCGTCCAGCGTCCTCCTGATCGCGGCGGTGGCTCGGGAGCGAGCCCGAAGATTGGCCGCCATCCGGGGGCGCCGCAGGTCGAGATAGCGATAGCGGAGCCTGACCCGCTCGTCGACCTCCACCCGGTCGTCGATCATGAAGGGAAGCGTGTCGGCCGGAGACAGCACTTCCAGCCCTTCGACGCCGATCTCGACCATGCCGGTGGGCAGATCCGGGTTCTCGGTGCCTGGTGGGCGGGCCCGGACCGTGCCGGTGACGCTGATGCAGTACTCCATGCGCAGATCGGCGACCGCCTCGTGGTCGGATGGGTCGGCGACCACCTGGACCACGCCGGTGGCGTCACGCACGTCGAGAAATGCAATGCCCCCATGGTCACGTCGCCGTTGCACCCAGCCGGCCACTGTCACCACGCTTCCCACATCGGAGGGGCCGAGCTCCCCGGCGGCGCGGGTCCTCATCGGCGCTCTCCGATCCACCCGGCCACCTCGTCGATCTCCATCTGCGCCTTCTCCTCGTCCAGCCGCACTTCGACCGCACCCTTGCCGACGACGACCAGCGCCCGGGCCCCCGAGCGCCCGGCCGCCCGGAACTGCGCCTTGACCGAGCGTCCCTCGGTGTCGAACTCGACGCGCAGACCGTCCCGACGCAAGGTCGACGCGGCCACCAGCGCCTCGTCGGGAGATGACTCGGAGACGACGTACACGTCGATCGAGGGCCCCGGCCGCCGTCGTGAGGAGAGGACGATTCGATCCACGCCCAGGGCGAAACCGACCCCCGGTGTCCTCCGCCCTCCGATCGCCTCGGCCAGGCCGTCGTAGCGTCCTCCGCCGCCGACTGCGTTCTGGGCAGCCTCGAGTTCGGTGGCGAGATACTCGAAGGCGGTCCTGGTGTAGTAATCGAGCCCGCGCACCAGCCGCCCGTCCTCGCGAAAAGGGATCCCAAGCCGGCTCATTGCGGCCTTGACCTCCTCGTAGTGAGCAGCGCAGGGCTCACAGAGGTGGTCCTTCATCGCCGGGGCGTCGCCGAGCACGGGGGCGCAAACCTTGCAGTCGAGCACTCGCAACGGGTTGACCTCGATCAGGGGGATCGAGTCGGCGCAGAGCAGCGATCGCCGCTCCTCGAGGTAACCGCGTAGGGCAACGACATACCCGGGTCGGCACAGCCCATCGCCCAGCGAGTTGAGCACCACCTCGAGACCGGGGATCTCGACTGCGGTGAGGTATCGGAATCCCAGCTCGATCACCTCGGCGTCGGATGCGGGCCCTTCCACGTCGAGATACTCCACCCCGACCTGCCAGAACTGGCGGCGTCGTCCCGCCTGGGGTCGCTCGTACCGGAACATCGGCCCGGAGTAGGCGCCCTTCCACGCTCCGGACGCCCCCGAGTCGAGAAACCCTCGAACCACACCGGCGGTCGCCTCCGGGCGCAGAGTCATCGAGCGCCCGCCTTTGTCCTCGAAGGTGAACATCTGCTTGGTCACCATCTCGGTATCGTTTCCGACCCCCCGCTCGAACAGCTCGGTCGCCTCGAAGATCGGGGTCATCACCAGCGGGTACCCGTACCGGTCCGCCCAGCTCTCCCACTCCCGGAGCACTTCCCGCCAGAGATGGGATTCGGGCGCGCCGATGTCATCGGTGCCCTTGGGTGGCTGAAAGCTCATGGGGAAGGGCAGGTTAATGGTGGTCTCCCGGTGCGATGCGGGGCGATCACCGGGTCAGCCCAGGAACGGGTTGGTGGCCCGCTCCCTGCCGATTGTCGTCTCCGGCCCATGACCGGGAAGGACCCTGGTCTGGTCGGGAAGCACCAGGACTTTGTCCTGCATCGACTTCATCAACTCGGGGAAGGAGCCGCCGGGAAGGTCGGTGCGGCCTATCGACCCGGCGAAGAGCTGGTCACCGGAGAAGAGGGTCTCCTGATCCTCGAGATAGAAGCAGCAATGACCCGGGGTGTGACCGGGGGTGTGCCGAACCTCCAACTCCAGACCGGCCACCCGGATCACGTCCCCATCGGACAGCGACTCGAACTTCTCCGGGAGCTCGTATTCCCCGGGCGGGGACATGCCGAAGATGGCCCTCAACTGCTCGGTCGGGTGCAGGGTGAGGAAGTCGTCGTCGGGATGGACGTATACCGCGGCGCCGGTGCCCCGGGTCAATCGACCACTCCCGCCGCTGTGATCGACATGACCGTGGGTGAGCAGCACCGCAGCCAGGGAGAGGTCGTTGTCGGCCAGGACGGACCCGATCAGGTCGGGATCGGGCGGGGCGTCGACCACCACCGCCGGCCCGCCCGGCTCGGGGGCGACGATGAAGGCATTGGTCACCGCCAGCCAGGCCGGCACCCCGATGATGAGCATCAGGAGGAGGGCTCGGTGGCGAGCCGGAAGGCGGAGAACACGCCGTCGACCCGGCGCAGGTCGGCCAACAGCTTGGGCAACTGGCTCGGATCCGAGAGCTCGACCTCGTAGCGGAGGATCGCCACCCGGTCGTCGCCGGTGTGAGTCGAGGAGGCGGTGATGTTGCCACCCGTGTCGCTCACCACGCTGGTCACGTCGCGGAGCAGGCGGGTCCGGTCGAGCGCCTCGACCTGGATCCAGACCACGAACGCAGCCGTGCTCTGCGGGGGCCACGACACGTCCACGGAGCGCTCCCTGCGCTCGGCGAGTGACGAGACATTGGTGCAGTCGGCCCGGTGGACCGAGACCCCGCGCCCGACCGTCACATATCCCACGATCTCGTCTCCGGGGACCGGGGTGCAGCAGCGGGCGAGATGCACCAGCATGTCGTCCTGTCCCTCGACCACGACCTGGGCGCCGTCGAGAGAGCGTCTCCGCCGATGCTGGAAGAAGTCGTCTTCGACTTCCGGATTGAGCAGCCGGGTCAATCGTGTCGCCACCGAGTCGATCGACACCGTGCCCTCGCCGACGGCGACCTGAAGGGCCTCCACGTCCCTCTGACCCAGCTCGGCCGAGATCGACTCGAGCAGCTTGTCCTTCTCCGTCGCCGGTATCGCCGGCGCCTCCCGTTTGAGCAGGGTCTGCACCGCCTCCTTGCCCTCGCCCAGGGCCTGATCGCGTCTCTCCTTGGTGAACCACTGCCTTATCTTCGATTTGGCCCTGCCGGTGCGGACGAAAGCGAGCCAGTCGCGGCTGGGCCCGGCCTCCATCGACTTGGAGGTGAGCACCTCGACGATGTCACCCGACTGGAGCCGGGTGGAGAGTGGGACCAGCCGCCCGTTCACCTTCGCTCCCACGCATCGGTGGCCCACCTCGGTGTGCACCGAGTAGGCGAAGTCGATCGCGGTGGAGCCCGCCGGAAGCGGCTTGACGTCGCCACCGGGGGTGAGGACGAAGACCTCGTCCTGGTAGAGGTCGAGCTTGAGATTGGCCAGGAACTCCTCGGGGTCTTCGTCCTCGCCCCAGGAGATGAAGTCCATGCGGGGGAGCTGGCCCGCTTCTCCCTCCTTGTAGCGCCAGTGGGCGGCGATTCCCGCCTCTGCCCTCTGATGCATCTCCTCGGTGCGGATCTGGACTTCCAGGGGCTTGCCGTCCGGTCCGATCACGGTGGTGTGCAGCGATTGGTAGAGGTTGATCTTGGGCATGGCGATGTAGTCCTTGAACCGCCCGGCCACCGGAACCCAGTGGCTGTGGATCAGACCGAGCGCGGCGTAGCAGTCCCTCACCGTCGGGGTGGTGATCCTGATCCCGATCAGGTCGTGGATGTCCTCGAAGGGGCGGTTCTGCTCCCGCATCTTGCGATAGATGGAGTACTGGTGCTTGGGCCGCCCGGTGACCACCGCCTCGATGCCCGAGTCGGCCAGGATGCCCGACACCTCGTCGACCATCTTCTCGATGAACGCTTCCCGCTCGGGGGCACGCTCGGCGAGCATCGCCTGGATCTCGGCGTTCGGACCGGGGTAGAGGATGGCAAAGCACCGATCCTCGAACTCGTGCTTGATCTCCTGCACGCCGAGACGGTGGGCGAGAGGGGCGTACACGTCGAGGGTCTCCTGAGCCACCCGGCGTTGCTTCTCGTCACGCAGGGCGTGGACGGTGCGGAGATTGTGGAGGCGGTCGAAGAGCTTGATGATCAGGACCCGGACGTCCTGGGCCATGGCCACCACCATCTTCCGGATGGTGGCCGCCTGGGCCTGCTCCCGATTCGAGTAGCGGACCCGGTCCAGCTTGGTCACACCATCGATGAGACGGGCTATCTCCTCGCCGAACTGCATGGTCAGGTCGCTCAGGCTGAGAGTGGTGTCCTCCACGGTGTCGTGGAGGAGGGCAGCCGCCAGGGTGGGCTCGTCGAGCCCGTACTCGGCCAGCATCAGGGCAACGGTCACCGGATGGGTGATGTAGGGGTCGCCCGTCTTTCGCACCTGCCCCTCGTGGGCCGCCTCGGCCACCTGGTAGGCCCGTCTGAGCAGGGCGGTATCGCCATCGGGGTGATGGCGAAGGAAGGCGGCGAGGACATCCTCGAACGTCGCCTGGTCCAGCTCAGTCGTACGTGATGAGGGCATGCAGCGGTACACCGTCCAACATGTCGGCGCCTTCCAGGAAGGCAAGCTCGATGAACACCGAGATCCCGACCACTTCGGCGCCGATCTTCCTCAGCAGCCGAATTGCGGCGGCGGCGGTGCCTCCGGTGGCGATCACGTCGTCGACGAGCAGGATCCGCTCGCCGCGATGGGCGGCGTCGGTGTGGATCTCCAAGGCGTCGCTGCCGTATTCGAGGGTGTACTCCTCACGGATGGTCTCATAGGGCAGCTTGCCCGGCTTCCGCACCGGGATGAACCCGGCGCCGAGCCGATCCGCCACCGGCGTGGCCAGGGTGAAGCCACGCGCCTCGATCCCGGCCACCTTGGTCACCCCGGCGTTCCGGAAAGGCTCGGCGAGCGCGTCGAGCAGGGTGGCGAATGCTGCCGCGTCGGCCAGCACCGGGGTTATGTCCTTGAAGACGACGCCCGGTTCGGGGTAGTCGGGGATGTCACGGATCAGCGATGCGAGTTGTTCCACCCCCGGAAGTCTACGGTCGGATATGACGGATCAGGCGTCCGTCTCGCCCGGCTCGACCCTGGAGCCGATGGCCCGGCGCGAGACCCGGAGCCTGCCCTCTTCGACGCGGAGCACCACGCTGTCCTCGTCGACCGACACCACCGTCCCGTGGATCCCCCCGATGGTGCGGACCTCGTGGCCCGGAGCCAGCGATTCGGCGAGGCTCTGCTGTTTCTTGGCACGCTGACGCTGTGGTCGGATGATGAACATCCAGAAGACTGCAACCATCAGCCCGAGAAAGAGCAGCGAGGGAAGCGGGCTCGCCGCGGTCTCCTGGGCAAAGACGACGTAGGTCACAGAATCCTCCCGATCAGGTGAAGTCGACCGGCGGGAGGTTAGGCAACCGGGGAGGTCTACGGCGAACCGCCGGTCCTCTCTGCTCCCACGCCGGCAACGAATGCTTCGAGGTCTCCTGCGACGACCGCCGCCCTGGCCGAAGCGACCAGATCGAGGGTGTACCTGAGGTTGTGGATGGTGAGGAGTCGATGGGAGGAAAGCTCCTTCATCCGGACCAGGTGCCGTAGGTACGCCCTGCTGTGGTTGCGGCATGTGTGGCAGGGGCAGGCGGGGTCGATCGGACGGTCATCGGTCTCGAATCCGGCTGTGCGCAGGTTGAAGTCCCCGAAGCGGGTGAGCACCTTGCCGTGACGGGCCAGCCTGGTGGGGAGTACGCAATCGAACATGTCCGCCCCGCGGGCGATGGCATCGAGAAGGCCCTCGGTGTCGCCGAGCCCCATCACATAGCGGGGCTTGTCGACGGGCAGCTCGGCGATGCCGGCCTCGAGGGCGAGGTTGCGCTCGTCTTCGCTCTCCCCCACCGAGAGCCCTCCGATCCCGAACCCGGGGAAGCCGAGGGCGGCGGTCAGCGCTGCGCTCTTCGCCCTGAGATCCGGGTCGACGCCGCCCTGGACGATCCCGAACAGGGCTTGATCGCTCCGGGTGTGCGCAAGCAGGCATCGCTCGGCCCACCGCAGGGTCCGTTCCATCTCCTCCTCGACTCGATGACGCGGGGCGGGCAGCCCGAGACAGACGTCGAGGACCATGGCGATGTCTGGCCCCAGCTCCTCTTGGATCCTCACTGCCTCTTCCGGGGTGAGCTCCACCACCGACCCGTCGTAGACCGATCGGAACCTGGCTCCTTGCTCGTCTATCTCGGGCTCGAGGGAGAAGATCTGGAATCCTCCCGAGTCGGTGAGGATCGGGCCATCCCATCCCATGAACCTATGGAGACCGCCGAGCCGGGAGATCAGGGAAGACCCCGGCCGCAGCATCAGGTGGTAGGTGTTGGCGAGCACGATCTCGGTCCCGACCCGGGACAGATCGGCGCTGTCCACCGCCTTGACCGCGGCGCGGGTGCCCACGGGCATGAAGGCCGGGGTTTGCACCCGCCCATGCGGGGTGTCGAGCCAGCCGGCCCTCGCCTGGCCATCCCGAGCCTCCAGACTCCAGGTCATTGAGGTCATGGCCCGATTATGCGTCCCCGCGCTCGGCATACATCGCGTCGCCGAATGAGAGAAACCGATAGCCGCGATCGAGAGCCGTCTGATACGCCTCCCGCCATCGTTCCCCCATGAAGCCGGCCACGAGGACGACCAGGGTGGAACCGGGCACGTGGAAGTTGGTGATCAGGGCATCCACCACCCGGAATCTGTCGCCCGGCTTCAAGAAGAGTGTGGTCTCGCCTGAGGAGGACTCCACCGTCCCGTCCTCGTTCCCGAAGGTCTCCAACGCCCTGGTGACGGTGGTCCCGGCCGCCACGACCCGTCCCCCGGCCGCCCGGACCCGATGGATCGCCTCCGCGGTCGCCATTGGGACGGTGCACCACTCCGAGTGCATGCGATGGTCCTCGATGTCCTCGACGGCGATGGGGCGGAAGGTGTCGATCCCGACGTGGAGGTCGACCGGGGCGATCTCGACCCCGGCGGACCCGAGACTGGTCACGACTTCGGAGGTGAAATGGAGCCCTGCGGTCGGCGCGGCCGCCGACCCGGTGCTGCGGGCGAACATGGTCTGATACCGGGAGGGATCGTCGAGGGATCCCTTGAAGTAGGGAGGGAGGGGGACCCGGCCCGCAGCCTCGATCGCCGCTTCCACGTCGGGGGATTGCAGGTCGACGACGACCATGCCGTCCCTCGGGCCTTCCAGGACGGTCGCACCGAGCCCGTCGAACTCGAGCTCGACCCCGGCCCGCAGACGTCGCGAGGGGCGGGCCAGCGCCTCCCATGACCCGTCGGGTCGGGCGGTGAGAAGGAGCAGCTCGACCGCTCCCCCGCTGCCGGCCCGCCTCCCCACCAGCCGCGCCGCCCGGACCCTGGTCTCGTTGACCACCACCAGGTCGCCGGGACGGAGCAGCGAAGGGAGGTCGAGGAAGACATGGTCCGACATGTCCCTGGTGTCGAGGAGCCGGGCGTCGTGACGGGGCTCGATCGCCTCCTGGGCGATGGCCGACTCCGGCAACGGGTAGGTGAACTCCTCGACTCGCATCGGTCACGGAGGCTATCGGTGCCAGGCCGGAGACCCGATCGCTCCCGGCTTCGTCGAATGTCAACCGTCCCATCGTGCGCAGGAGGGTGTAGACCGCCTCAGAGCAGGGTTCCCTGGGGGTCGGCCGGAGGCTCCAGGCCGAGATGGCTGTAGGCGCCGGCGGTGGCCATCCGGCCACGTGGGGTGCGCTTGATCAGCCCCGACTGGAGCAGGAACGGCTCGTAGGCGTCCTCCACCGTCTCGGGCTCCTCCCCCACCGCGATGGCCAGCGTGGAGAGACCGACCGGCCCACCGCCGAACCGGTGGACGATCGACTCCAGAATCGATCTGTCCACCTTGTCCAATCCCAGATCGTCGACCTCGAACACACGGAGCGCCTCGTCGGCCACGTCGGGATCGATGATTCCCGAGGCCCGGGCCACCGCGTAGTCCCGGACCCGGGCGAGAAGGCGATTGGCGATGCGTGGCGTCGATCTGCTCCGATGCGAGATGATGCCCGCCGCCTCGTCGGATATCTCGATGCCGATGATCCCCGCCGAGCGGCGAATGATGACCGCGAGCTCGTCGGGCCGGTAGTAGTCGAGCTTCTCCTCGATCCCGAATCGGTCGCGCAGCGGCGCGGTCACCGTCCCCTTCCGGGTGGTGGCGCCGACCAGGGTGAACCGGGGCAGGTCGAGCCGGATCGACTGGGCGGTGGGGCCTTTGCCCAGGACGATGTCGAGCTGGAAATCCTCCATGGCCGGATAGAGGACTTCCTCCACGGCGCGGGGAAGCCGATGGATCTCGTCGATGAAGAACACGTCGCCGTCGTCGAGGTTGGAGAGGATGGCGGCCAGGTCTCCGGGGCGGTCGAGGGCGGGCCCCGAAGTGACCCGGATCTTCACGTCGAGCTCGTGGGCGATCACCCCTGCCAGCGTGGTCTTTCCCAGACCGGGTGGTCCCGAGAAGAGGACGTGGTCGAGCGGCCTGCCTTCCTTGAGCGCCGCATCCAACGAGATCTGGAGACGCTCCCGGACCCGGTCCTGGCCGACGAACTCGTCGAGTCGCTTCGGCCGCAGGGTGACTTCCTCCTCGGATTCGATGGTGGGGTTGAGCAGGCTGTCCTCGCGCATCCTCATCTCCTCCCCAGCGCCCGCAGCGCGGTCTTGATCTGCTCTTCGATGGTCGAGCCCGGGTCGAGCTCGCCCATCACCCCGTTGATCTCCTCGGTCGAGTAGCCGAGGCCCTCCAGAGCCTGTCTCACGGTGAGAGTGCTGGGAGAGCCGACCACCTCGGCGTCGATCCCGGCCAGCTTGGGAGCAAGCTCGAGCACGATCTTCTGCGCCCCGCGCTTGCCCACGCCGGGAACGACCGTCAGGGAGTCGGCGTCCTCGGTGACGATGGCGCGGACGATCTCCGCGTGGGTCATCGAGCCGAGGATCGACATCGCCAGCTTCGGGCCCACCCCGCCGGCGCCGAGAAGCACACGGAACAAGTCGCGATCCGGCTCGGAACCGAAGCCATAGAGACTGATCTCGTCCTCCCGGACGTGGGTGTGGACGTGGAGCACCACCTCCTCGCCCACCCCGGGGAGGGCGCCCAGCCCGCGCGGTGTCATGGTCACCTCGTAGCCGACTCCGCCCACCTCGATGCAGACGACGTCGCCCCGCCGCGACACCAGGAGCCCGCGGAGCCGGCCGATCATCGGCTCATCTCCAGCGGGGCGGCGCGAAGGTGGCACAGAGCGATGGCGAGAGCGTCGGCGGCGTCGGCCGGCTTGGGCGGCTCGGCCAGCCTGAGCAGACGGGCCACCATCTGCTGGATCTGGGCCTTGGACGCCGAGCCGTCTCCGGTTATCGCCGACTTGACCGCGGTGGGGACGTACTCGGAGACCTTCAACCCGGCCTGTGCCGCGACGAGCAGGGCGACCCCGGAGGCCCGGCCCACCGAGATCGCGGTTTGCAGGTTCTGGTTGGTGAACACCGTCTCCAGGGCAACGACGTCGGGTCTGCAATCGTCGATGACCTGGGTCAGCCCCGTGAACAGCTCGGCGAGCCTCTGCTCCATCGCCATCTGCGGATTGGTCCTGATCACGCCAGCGAGGACCGCGGTTGGCGGATGCCCGCTCTCCACCACGCCATACCCGGTGGCGGAGAGACCGGGATCGATACCGAGGACGAACATATGTTTGGTGAGATTAGGCGAGTCTGCGCCCGGTTCGCAGGCATGTCGTGTGATGGCGGGGCGGAGCGGGGGCGGATGCCCCTAGGTTCGCTGCCCGACCAGATCACGGAGCCGGGGGTCGAGCCCGGGCCGGGGTGGCGGGTAGACCTGCCCTTCCGGTTTGTGGAATCGAGCTCTCCCGGTCTCATCGTGGTCGATCGACCAGCTCTGCTCATGCAGGAACCGGTGGTGATAGCCACACAACAGGATGAGATTGTCGAGCTCGGTGGGCCCTCCGTCGGCCCAATGGGTGATGTGATGGGCATGGACCCAGTTGAGCCGTCCACAGCCGGGAAACTGGCAGCCTCCGTCTCTGAACCAGAGTTGGCGACGGAGCCAACTCGGAATCAGCCGGGAGCGACGTCCGATGCCAAGAGCTCTCACGTGGTCATAGACCTTGCATTCGACCAGCGCATCGCAGGACAGCCTGCGGGCGGTCTCGTTGGCGATCATCGGACCTGCCTCCAACTCGGCCACACCCGTCCTCTCTGTGGTTTCGCTCAGTGCATCCAGATCGGCGAACACGGTGATCTGAGCCGGAGCCGCAGTCTGATCACCGGAGGTCGACGCCAGCTCGACCAGACCATCGGCCAATCGTGCCGGATACGGGTCGAACATCCCGGTCTCGGGGTTCGGTGGAATCCGATCCGCCCGGCTCCGGACCGCAGACTCGAACAGTTTCCCTTCCGCACCGGGGAGAGAACCCCCGAACTTCAACTCGGACTGGTCCAGGTACCACTGCAGTCCCAGATGACGACGCTCCCAGACACTTCTCTCATTCGAGGTGGACGGTGGGTTGGCCCGACGAGCAGCCCGGTCCAGGGCGGCCGTCGACAAACCCAGACACTCCTCGACCAGACCCTCCTCGGTATCAGGGGTGGCCATCTTGGAGATGGCATCGGTCTGATCCAGGGACAACACACCCTCGGCGAACCTCGAGCGCAACACGGGCAGATCCTGAAGACGACGAGCCACCCGGACCAGCTGGCCGGCGGTGGCATGACGGAGGCCGAAACGGGCCGACACCCACTGGACCAGATCCGGAGAGCCATCCGCCAGGAACCGTTGACCCCGATCCACCTCGACGAGCCACTCGCAGGCAGCGGCCTGGGCGGCTGCGGTCAGGGCCAGGAAGTGGCCGATCCCCTCGTCCACCCGGTCGTTCGAGTACCCCTCCATACTCCGACAACGTACAGAGCCGGTGGGACAGAAATGGGGTCACAACCGACGATTCGGGGGCGAGATTCCGAAAAAGGAAAAGGGTGCCGATGTCGGCACCCTTTCCCGACAGTGGCGGCCTGGCTAGACCGCGGTGCGTGAGGTCCGGGCGGCCCGGTAGATGAGCAGGGCGATGATGGCGCCGATGATCGATCCGATGATCCCGGCAGCGGTCACGTCCCATTGCCCGTCGAAGAGCAGGTTTCCGAGGAAACCGCCCACCAGTGACCCGATCAGACCGAGCACGAGTGTGCCCAGGAGCCCCATCGGGTCGGAGCCGGGCACCAAGGCCCGAGCGATCAGGCCGGCGATGAGGCCGACTATCAGCCAGATCAGAATTCCCATGTGTTGCCTCCGTAGTTGGATGGGTCGGCAACTTCTTTACCCGCCTCCCCATCGTGTCAAACGAGCCGACATGGACAGGGAGGAGATGCGTAGGTTTGCCTCACGTCCCGAGCGAAGGAGCATTATGGGAGACGTCTTGGCAACCATCCTCTGGGGGCTGCTCGCCGGCATCATCATCGGGCCGCTGGCCCGTCTGGTGCTGCCGGGAAGGCAGAACATCTCTTTGGGGATGACCATCCTCATCGGTGCGGTGGGAGCGATCCTGGGAGGCTTCATCGCCGATGCGATCGGTGTCAGCGACACCGACGGCATCGACTGGATCAAGATCGCGATCCAGGTCGGGGTGGCGGCGGTCGTCGTCCTGATCTACGGGTCGATGGCGGGCCGGTCCACCGGAGGCACCACCACCTAGCGGCTCGGAGCGTCAGGCCTCTTCGAGGACCCGATCCATGACGTCGTCGTCGATGTCGTAGTTGGAATAGACCGCCTGGACATCGTCGAGGTCGTCGAGCGCGTCGATCAGGCGAAGAAGCTTGCGCGCCTCGCCTTCGGCCACCGGGACGGTGCTCGACGGCAGTTGGGTGACGTCGGCGGACTCGACCTCCAGCCCTGCCGCGTCCAGCGCCGCCTTGACCTGGTGGACGGTGGCGGGTGGGGTGATGACCTCGAACCACCCGTCGCCCGACTCACGCACGTCCTCCGCCCCCGACTCCAGCGCGACGAGGAGGACATCGTCTTCGGCGCCGTTCACCTCGATCAGTCCCTTCTGGCTGAACAGGTATCCGACCGAGCCCGGCTCACCCAGGTTTCCCCCGCTCCGGGTGAAGGTGGAACGCACGTCTGAAGCAGCCCGGTTGCGATTGTCGGTCAGGATCTGCAGATACAGGGCTACCCCTCCCGGCCCGTAACCCTCGTACCAGACCTCCTCGTAGTGGGCACCTTCGACCTCGCCCGAGCCACGCTTCACCGCCCGGTCGATGTTGTCGTTCGGCATCGACGCCGACTTGGCCTTTTCGATGGCGGTGGCGAGCGTCGGGTTGAAGTCCGGGTTGCCCCCACCCTCACGGGCAGCGATCTCGATCGCCTTGGCCAGCTTGCCGAACAGCTTGCCCCGCGCCGCGTCCTGGCGGCCCTTGCGATGCTTGATGTTGGCCCACTTCGAATGTCCGGCCATCAGCTAGTGCTCTCTCAAATCAGGTCGAGCAACAACCGGTGGGCGCGCCCGTCCCCGGTCAGCTCGGGATGGAAGGAGGAGGCCAGGATCGTGTCTTGCCGGACCATGACCGGGTGGTCAGCGACCGAGGCCAACACCTCGACCTCGGAACCGACCTTCTCCACCCAGGGTGCCCGGATGAACACCGCGTGAAACGGCTCGTCCATGCCGCTGATGGCGATGTCGGCCTCGAAGGACTCGTTCTGACGCCCGAAGGCATTGCGACGGACCACCACATCGAGCACCCCGATCAGAGGCTGGTCGCCCTCGGTGACCGCTCCGGCGAGGAGGATCAGGCCTGCGCAGGTTCCATAAGTTGGAAGACCGTCTCTTATCGCCTCCCGCATCGGGTCGAGCAGACCGAATCGCACCGCCATCTTGCCGATCGTGGTCGATTCCCCGCCCGGGATGACCAGGGCATCGAGGGAGTCGAGCTGATCTGGCTTCTTGACCGGGACCGCGGTCACACCCAACGACGCGAGGGTGTTGAGATGCTCCCGGACGTCCCCCTGAAGGGCAAGGACGCCGACGGTGCTCATGTCACCATCCCCGGCTGGCGAGACGCTCCGTGTCGCCCAGTGTGTCGATCTCGATGCCGGGCATCGCCTCGCCCAATCCTCGGGACACCTTGGCCACAACTTCCGGCTCGTTCCAGAAAGTGGTCGCCTCGACGATGGCACGGGCATATGCCTCCGGATTCG
>DASUSU010000153.1:0-3448 GCA_036374915.1 Acidimicrobiia bacterium
GCGATGGGGGTCTGGGTGCGGCCGATTACTCGTTCTCGTTCGGCAATCCCGGCGACAAGCCGTTCGTGGGCGACTTCGACGGCGACGGGGTCGACACGGTGGGACTGCATCGGGAGTCGACGGGTCTGGTCTACTTCCGCAACTCGAACGGGACCGGCATCGCCGACAACGAGTTCATCTACGGCGACCCCGGTGACAAGCTTGTCGCCGCCGACTGGGACGGGGACGGGACCGACACCGTCGGTGTCTACCGTCCTTCCAGCGGCAACTTCTTCGTCAAACTGAGCAACGAACAGGGTGTGGCCGACGCCACCTTCAAGGCCGGCACTTACACCGGCATCATCGCCATCCGGCCCTGAGCCCTAGCCCCGCTCCTGGAATACGATGTCGGCGTTGACTTCTCCGGCCAACCATTCTCTGCATCGAACTCTGGTCGCCACCATCGTGGTCGCCTTGCTGCTCGTGGCTTCCTTGCCGGCGAGCGGGGCCGCGGACCCGCCTCCCGCGGACAAGCTCGGGTTGGCCCGGGACCCGTCCGCCCCGCATTCCGAGACGCACATCCTGGTCGAGGTGGCCGAAGCGGCGACGGCCTTTGGGGTTCTCGGCATCGGAGGCGAACCGGTGGTCGGGGATTGGTACGAAGTCCCGGTCCCGAACGACTGGGAGCCGATCGACTGGGCCCGTGAGATGTCGAGCCGGCCCGGGGTGGAGACCGCCGAGCTCGACTTGATCCTCGACCTCCAGGCCGTGGCGCCTTTCGCCTCGCCCGATCCGTACTACAACAACCTCGCCGATCCGAGGTATCAGTGGCATCTCCATGCGGCCAACGTCGGACCGGCCTGGCTGAGCAGCGTCGGCTCCGGGGTGGTAGTCGCCGTTCTTGACAGCGGGGTCAGCAACGGCTCCGACGGGTTCTGTCAGCCTTTCGTGGCCGAGTACAACGCGGTGTCGAACACTGTCGGGCCAGGGTCGGCGTTCGACGACCATGGGCACGGATCCCACGTCGCCGGCTCGGTGGCCCAATGCTCGGACAATCTGGTTGGCGGAGCAGGCATGGCACCGGCGGCGAGCATCATGCCGGTCAAGGTGTTTCAACCGGGAGGAGCCGACGCCGCCGACATCGCCCGAGGGGCGGATTGGGCGGTGAGCAACGGCGCTCGGGTGATCAACATGTCACTGGGCTGTGATGTGGCCGTCTGCCCGCAGGGGAGCAGCGTGCTCAATGAGGCGATCGAGAGGGCTGCCGCGGCCGGCGTGGTCCTGGTGGCCTCGGCAGGCAACGTCGCCGTCGATGTGTTCTATCCGGCCAACCACCCGGCCGTCATCGGGGTCGGGGCCACGGTCCGCTCCGGGGCGGTGGCGGAGTACTCGGCCCGCGGTCTTGGGCTCGACCTGGTCGCCCCCGGGGGCGACCAGACCGGATGGATCTGGCAGGACACGCCCGTCGGCTATCAGGGGATCTCGGGCACATCGATGTCGGCCGGCCATGTCAGCGGCGCCGCCGCCCTGCTCATCTCCAGATACCCCAGCGCATCCGCCGGTCAGGTGCGAAACGCCCTCAACTGCTCGGCGACCGAGATCGGGGCCCCGGGCTGGGATGTGCCCTCGGGTTGGGGGGCACTGGACACCGGGGCGGCCCTGGAACAACTCAGGCTGATGTTGGAAGCGGGTACGTTCAATTGTGTGGGTCAGCCTCCGATCGGCTCCCCTTACGCCTCGCTCCAGATCGATGCGGGCTTCTGGCGTCTCTATCGCGGAGCCGCCCAGCTCGTGGCGTTCTACTTCGGGAATCCGGGTGATTTCGGGTTCATGGGGGATTGGGACTGTGACGGGATCGACACTCCTGGCCTGTACCGACGGTCCGACGGGTACGTCTACCTGCGTAATTCCAACAGTCAGGGGGTTGCAGACCTCGCCTTCTTCTTCGGCAATCCGGGGGATCTGCCCCTGGCCGGCGACTTCGACGGGGACGGCTGTGACACCGTCTCGATCTACCGGCCCTCCGAAGGCCGCTTCTACATCATGAACCATCTCGGTTCGGGTGATGCCGGGCTGGGAGCAGCCGAATACGACTACTACTACGGCAATCCGGGAGACGCCCCGTTCATGGGAGACTGGGACGGTGACGGGATCGACACACCCGGCCTGCGCCGGGACGCCAACGGGTTTGTCTATCTGCGTCACTCCAACAGTCAAGGCAA
Organism: Acidimicrobiia bacterium; assembly: GCA_036374915.1. GTDB lineage: Bacteria > Actinomycetota > Acidimicrobiia > Spongiisociales > ZC4RG35 > JARDZU01. The sequence goes on from DASUSU010000153.1 coordinate 2,202, forward strand.
CGCCGACGTCGAATACTTCTACGGGGATGCCGGCGACGTGGTGTTCACCGGGGACTGGGACGCCGACGGGGACGACACCCTGGGCCTGTACCGGCCCTCCAACGGGACCGTATACCTCCGCAACACCAACACCACCGGCGTCGCCGACCTCGCCTACACGATGGGCGGCATCGGGCACAGACCCGTCGCCGGCACCCCGTGACATTCGGCTGAGCGCCGCCGACCCCGCCATCAGCGTGGTCATGGTGACCCACAACTCGGCTGGCCTGGTTCGGCCGGTCCTCCAAGCTCTCCTCTCCGAGTCGAATCCACCCGATGAGGTGATCGTGGTCGACTCCGCCTCCACCGACGGCACACTCGACGTGCTGGCCGACTTCGATGTGACCGTGATCGCCCAGAGCGACAACGTCGGGTTCGCCGCCGGCTGTCATATCGGGGTGGGGGCGAGCAGGGGTGACACACTGGTATTCCTCGGACACGACACCATCCCCGAGCCTGGTTGGCTCCAGCCGCTGGTGGCCGCCCTCGACGACCCGGGGGTGGGCGCCGCCATGGCCACCATTGAAGACGCCGATCGCCCCGGGACGTTCAACACCTCCGGTGGTCACCTGACCTACTTCGGGATCGGATGGGTCAGCGGGTTCGGAGAGGTGATCCCTGATGAGTCGGGGCCGGTCGAGGTCGCCTTTCCCTCGGGAGCGGCCATGGCGATCTCTCGCCAGACGTGGGACCGGTTTGGCGGGTTCCGCCCGGCCTTCTTCATGTACGTCGAGGACTCCGACCTCGGGTGGCGGCTTCGCCTCGCCGGGATGCGGGTGATCCGGGTCCCCGAGTCTCGAGTGCTCCATCGATACGACTTCGGCCGCTCTCCGGCCAAGATGTACCACCTGGAGCGGAACAGGATGCTGATGCTCCGCTCCAACTACCGACGCAGCACCCTGGCGGTGCTCTTGCCCGCCCTCCTCATCGTCGAGTTGGGCACCGCGGTGATCGCGTGGCGGGACGGGTGGCTGTCTGAGAAGGCCCGGGCCTGGCGCGACGCGGCCCGGATGGGCGCGGTGGTTCGGGAGGGTCGTGCTCTGTCCGCGGCAAACCGCGTGCTCGGTGACGCGACGATGATCGACTCCATGGATTTCAGGCTCTCCGGCATGACCCAGATCGGACCGCCCCGTGGCATCGGCGCTGTCGATGCCCTGCTCGGGGCATGGCAGAGGTTGGCTTCAGCCCTCCTCCGCCCCTTCGACCGG
>DASUSU010000154.1:0-11410 GCA_036374915.1 Acidimicrobiia bacterium
TTCGCCAACACCACCGAGCTCTACGGCAAGGGAGTCCTCGGCCTGACCGGCGACGATGTCACCATCGCCGTTCCCAAGCTCTATTTCGGCTATGCATTGGGCTCCAATCTCCTCTTCCCGTTCTCGGTCGGCGCCTCGGCCGTGCTCTTCGAGGACAACGCTTCCCCGGATGCGGTGCTGAGCCGAGCCGAGAGGCACCGGGCAACCGTGCTGGTCAACGTGCCGTCGATGATCAATCAGATGCTGTCCGATACGCCATCCCGGGATCTCGCCTCGCTGCGTGTGGTCACCTCGGCAGGGGAGGCGCTCCCCGAGACCCTGTATCACCGCTGGCTGGACCGGTTCGGGGTGGAGCTGCTCGACGGACTGGGGACAGCCGAGATGTGGCACATCTTCGTCTCCAACACCATCGGCGCCGCCAGACCCGGGACTCTAGGCCGGGTGGTCCCCGGGTTCGAGGTCAAGGTCTGCGACGAGGACGGTGACGAGATGCCGGTCGGCGACGTGGGACGGCTCTGGGTTCGGGGCGACTCGCTCGGGCTCGGATACTTCGAGAACCCGAAGGCGACGGAGGAGGCGTTCCGCGGCGACTGGTTCGCCGGAGGAGATCTGGTCTCGATCGACGACGAAGGCTTCGTCACCCACCGCGGCCGGGCCGACGACGCGATCAAGGTCAAGGGCAGATGGTTCCGACCCCAGGAGGTGGAGTCGACTCTGCTCGAGCACCCGGCGGTGAGGGAGTGCGCGGTGGTCGCGGTCACCGACCCCGACGGTCTGGCCAAGCCGGTGGCGTTCGTGGTGGCCGGGGCGGTGACCGAGCAGGAGCTGACCGAGTGGGTCCTCGGCCATCTCGAGGCGTACAAGCACCCGAGACGCATCCACTTCCTCGACAACCTCCCCCAGACCCACCTGGGCAAGGTGGACCGAGCCGCCCTGAAGCGTCTCGCCCGCTAGCCGGCCAGCCGGCTCGGGTCGCTCCGGGTCGGGGGCGATATCGTGTCACACCGAGCTGTCACACTCCCGACGTGGAAGAGCCGACCATCCTCCATGCCGACCTCGATGCCTTCTACGCCTCGGTGGAGCAGCTCCTCGACCCAGCTCTGCGGGGTCGCCCCGTCCTGGTCGGGGGTGGGATCGTCCTCGCCGCGTCCTATGAGGCCAGGGCCCATGGGGTTCGGGCGCCGATGTCAGTCCGGGACGCCAAGCGCCTCTGTCCTGACGCGGTGGTGGTCTACGGGCACTTCGAGAGCTACCTCGACCTCTCGGCTCAGGTGATGGCGATACTCGAGGACGCCTCCCCGGTGATGGAGCAGATCTCGATCGACGAGGCGTTCCTCGACGTGAGGGGCTCGACCCACATCCTGGGCAAGCCCTCGGAGATCGCCCGCCGGATCCGATCCCGCGTCGCCGACGAGATCGGTCTCCCCATCTCGGTCGGGGTGGCCTCCACCAAGTTCCTGGCCAAGATCGCCTCCGCCCGGGCCAAGCCGAACGGGCTGGTGGTGATCGAGCGGGGCAGCGAGCTCGACTTCCTCCACCCTCTGCCGGTCGAGGCGATGTGGGGTGTGGGGCGGGTCACCGCCGCCCACCTCCATCGTTTCGGCATCTACACCATCGGCGACCTCGCCGCGGTGCCAGCCGGAGCCCTCTCCTCTTCGCTCGGCCCCGGGGCCTCGGGGGCGCTCCGGGCGCTGGCCTGGAACCGGGACCCCCGCCGCGTGCACGGGGGGCGGCGGGCGGGGAGTGTCGGCAGCCAGCAGGCGTTGGGTCGTGGCCTGACCGATCCAGGCGAGTTGGCGGTCGTCGTGCTCGGCCTGGCCGACCGCATCGGGAGACGGGCCCGCAAGAAGGGGAGGGCCGGCTCGACCCTGACACTACGGGTCAGGTTCCCCGGGCCCCGGCTCGTATCTCGAAGCCACACCCTGCCCTCGCCCACCGCCTCGACCGCCGCCCTGGCCGAGCTCGGCGGAGTCTTGCTCGAGCGAGCCATCGACGGGGAGACCGAGCCGGTCACCCTGGTCGGGATGTCGCTGTCGAATCTCACCACCGACGACTTTCTCCAACTGGTCCTGGAGCTCGACCCGGGCCACGTCCTACGCGCCGGGAGCGGGGTCGACCTGAAACGAAGGGCGCTGGACAGCTCGGTGGACGTGGTCAGGGAGCGATTCGGCCGCGACCTGCTCAAGCTGGGCTTCCCGCCCGATCGGGGCGTAACACCCGAGGAGTTCAGAGAGCTGGCGGAGCACTCAGACTGAGCGCTCCTTCTCCAGCCGCACCGGCCCCTTGCCTTCGCCGTCCTTGCCCTCGCCCGCCTCGTAGAACCGGCGGAGTCGCTCCATCAGCGCCTTCTCGTCGCCCTCGAAGGCGATCGGAGACCCGAGGACGACCTCTTTTCTCGGGAAGTGGATGTATGCCGGCAGGATGGGGACCCCGGCCTCGGCCGCGATCCGGATGAATCCCGACTTCCAGTGTGGGGCCGCCTTGCGGGTTCCCTCCGGCGCCATCACCAGGATCATTCGCTCCCGCTTCTCGAATTCCTCGGCAACCTGACCCACCATCCCCCCGGGACGGGTGCGATCGACCGGGATTCCGCCGAATCTGCGAAAGAAGTAGCCGAACGGCCACCGGAACAGGGTGTGCTTGCCCACGAACCGGGGTGAGAATCGCCAGTGCCGGATCGCGGCCAGATAGACCACGAAGTCCCAGTTGCTGGTGTGCGGGGCCCCGATGATGATCATCTTGTCGAGGTCGGGCATTTCCCCCACGAAACGCCATCCGCGCCACTTCAGCCATTTCTCTGCGAGCCGGGTCATCGGGTATCGGAGTGTTCGATTGCGCTCAGGGCTCTCTCGCCGCAGCGACGCGGAAGCCCCGGTCGTCCACCCAGACCAGAGAGGAGCGGCCGCCCACCTCTGAGACGATTGCCTCGGCCATCGCCTCGTCGATCACCCCGGAATCGTCGGCCCGGTACATGACCCTCACCGTCGCCTCCTTCGGGAACAGGGTCGACAGCGGCCCGGGATGTGAGCAGACCACGGTGACGGTGAAAGGCTCGACCCTGGTCCGCTTGATCTGGGCCCGGTCGGCGCGGACCTGGGTGAAGAGGTGCCAAGCGGCCAAACCGGATGCGATCGTCAGACTCGTCGGGATGCGGAGCGAGTCGGACACGTCGCCGCCTTCGCCGAGAAGGGCGCGGAACACCACGACCAACACCGCGATCAGGGCACCGGCGGCCGTGAGCCCGGTGATCACCGCCATCCCGAGCAGGTACATCCGTCGCGGGAGGCATTGGATCTCGTCGGCGCGGGGCGCCGCCTGCACCTTGCGCCAGAACCAGGCCCAGGCCGCCCCGGCTGCAATCACCGAACAACCCAGGACGATGAGGACTTCGCCCGTGTCGCCGCCGGCGAGGCGTGGAGCGAATACCAGGTTGACCAGGGCGACCACGAACCCGATCAGAGCGGCCAGCCCGGTCGCGGCCACGGCGTACTGGTAGCCGCGCAACGCCCCGCCTCTCTCGTCTCCGATACGCCGCCGGTGGTGAGCCCACAGGGCGCCGCCGACGATGGCAATAGACAATGCCGCCGGGTAGACGTCGAAGTGACGTTCCGCAGGATCGGCCTGACCGGCGAGGAAGGAGACGAGAACAGCAGTGATCGTCACCGCGGCCCCGATGGTCATCAGCAACGTCAGCGCGGTCACAACGGAGAGGTAGACGTTGCGGAGCACCGCGGGCTCGCCATCCCACTCCGGCAGCCATCTCCACGCCCACGTCGGGCCCGCGGTGACGAGGAGGGCGAGGGTGATCGCCGGCTCGGGCACAGTCACGCTTCCCCCAAGGCTCTCGTACGCCTCGGAGAGCAGCCAGGTGAGGGTGCCGACGGCTCCGACCGTCAGTGCTATCCCCGAGACCGCGGATCCGATCAGCCTGGGCAGCTCGCCGACGTCCCCATATGGGGTCTCACGGTTGGCCGCCCACCAGTGGAAGCCGACAATCCCCCCGTACACCACCAAATCGGTCCACTGCGGGGTCAACGCGGTCCCGGTCACGGCATCGGCAACTTGGCCCACGGATACGAAGAACGCGGAGAGAAACACCACTTCGATGGCGGCGAGGTAGATCGGCCACCCTGGGTTGCGGAGGAACGCCGATCGCTTCTTCGCCTGGACCCGCCAGAGGACGAACGCGATCGGCCCGGCGACCACCAGCCCCGCCAACGCCCCGGCCAGCTCTCCGATCGGCCTCCCCGCCAGCCGGTCCGGAGTGAGGCTGGCGCGGGCCAGGCGGGCCAGAGAGAACCCGGCCACCCCCACGGCAAGGGCGAGGATGAGGTAGGGGATCAGGTCGAGCCCGCCCTCCTGATCGGGCTCACCGCGCGAGCGCCATGCCTTGACCCCGAGGGCGATGAGCCCGCCAACCACCACCAGAAACAGGATGGGCCCGAGAAGGATCATGCCGACTCCTCGCACACCATGTCGTAGTACGGCCAGGAGGGCTGTCTCACCTTCCAGGCCCCGTCTTGTCGAACCAAGGTGAACCACTCCTGGTATTCGTAGAAGCCGCCGAGAGGATCCTCGCTGTTCTCGCTGATCCTCACCACCACGTTGGCCTGGACGTCGTTGCCGTCGACGCTCACCAACGAGACCGACACGTCAGGGGCTCCCCGGGTGGGGATCGTCGAGTCGGGAGTGCATCCATCGGCGGCCCAGAAGTCGGCGGCTGTCTCGAAGTCGCCGTCGACCAGGGCGCCGATGTACGCCTGGACCGTTCCCTCGGGAGTATCGGGGTCGAGCGCCGCCGGACCCCGGTTGAGGCCGATCACGACGAGGGTCACCACACCGATCACCCCGATCAGGGGCCACGTCCAGCCAGGGATCCTGCGCTCGTCGTCCATGTCCGCTCATTCTCGCAGAGAGGGGCGTGATTCCTGGCTACCGCGATGTCTCAAAGCTGAAGGCCCAGTGCCTTCATTCCACCGCTCATGTTGGCGACTCTGGCGAACCCGTTCATGCTCAGGTAGACGGCGACCTGTTGGCTGCGACCCCCGGAGCGGCACACCACCAGGAGCGCCTGGTCGGTGTCGAGCTCGCCCAAGCGAGCGGGGATCTCGCCCATCGAGATCAGCGTCGCACCGGGGAGTGTCCCTTGCTCCCATTCCCACGGCTCGCGGATGTCGAGGATGCGGCCCCCGGTTTCGGCGATCCAGGTCTCCCACTCGGGCGCCTGCACGCTCTCGACCATTGACATCAACCGGCTCCATTCGGAATAGACATCGAGAGATGCGGCCTCCCTCGCTCACCAGTGGTTCCCGGGGATTCAAGTCGATCGACGATCATGTCCAGGAGTATCGCCTCGAGCTGGAGGGTCTCGCCCGGCATCTGCTTCAGGCCCCCGACCCGGGTCCGAGCCCGCTGGTCGACACCGTCCCCGCCCTCGCCTCGTCTCGGGGAGTGAACACCGTGCGCCTCTGGCTCCATCGGATCGCCTCGACCGAGGCGAGACACGTCGTAGGAGGCGACGCTCATCCCACGGTCGACTCCTACCTCGATTCGGTGGTGGACGACCGCCCCGATCGACGTCTCCCCGACCCCTGCGACCTGGCAGGTGGGCTCCAGACCCGGATGGAGATCCTCGAAGCCCTCGCCGGGCTCCCCGACAACTACCGATGTGCCGTGTTGCTCAAGGAGGGGGAAGGCTTGGCCGTGGGAGAGGTGGCGCGGATGATGGGGACCACCAGCGCATCGGTCCGGTCGGTCCTCTACCGGGCCCGGCACTCTCTTCGCCAGCGCGCCGGCCTCTGAACGCCTGTCGCCAACCTCTACACTCCCGGCGCGTTCGGCTCGAGTGGAGGTCGTCATCAACATCGCAGTCCTCGCCTCGGGCTCCGGGACCAATCTCCAAGCTCTCATCGACGCTCCCGACCTGGGGGCCGAGCTGTGCCTGGTGTTGTCGGATCGGCCCGATGCGGCCGCATTGGGGCGGGCGGAGGCGGCGGGGATAGAGAGCCGGGTGGTGCCCTGGGGCGAGTTCGACTCTCGGGTGGAGTTCACCAAGGCGATCCTCGGCGAGATCGAGCAGGCCGGCGCCGATGGGATCGCTCTCGCCGGGTTCATGCGGGTGCTCAGCGCCGAACTGATCGCGGTCTACCCCAATCGGGTTCTCAACATCCATCCTTCGCTTCTTCCCGCCTTTCCGGGGGCGAATGCGGTCGGCCAGGCGCTGGAGCATGGGGTCAAGGTGACCGGGGTCACCGTGCATTTCGTGGACGAGAAGGTCGACAACGGTCCGATAATCGCCCAGCGCGCGGTCCCGGTCCTCCCCGACGACGACGTAGACAGTCTCCACGCCCGAATCCAGGTCGAGGAGCACGACCTATACCCTCGAGTTGTCGCTGCCTTCGCCCGGGGGGAGATCCACGTCGAAGGGGCCAAGGTGAGGTGGGATTGAGCCGGGTCGCGGTGAAGCGGGCCCTGATCAGTGTCTACGACAAGACAGGCCTGGCCCCATTCGCCGAGCGGCTGGCCGCGGCCGGGGTGGAGATCGTCTCTTCGGGCGGCACCGCCGTTGCCCTGTCGGTCGCCGGGATCCCGGTCATCCCCGTGTCAGAGGTGACCGGCGCTCCCGAGATCCTGGGGGGGAGGGTGAAGACGCTCCACCCCAAGATCCACGGGGGAATCCTGGCTCGCAGTGACGACGACGGCGACCTGGCCGACCTGGAGGAGAACGGGATCACCCCGTTCCAGCTCGTGGTGGTGAGCCTGTACCCGTTCCGGGAGACCCTGGCCACGCCCGGTGTCGGCGAATCCGAGATCATCGAGAAGATCGACATCGGCGGGCCGACGATGGTCCGCGCCGCGGCCAAGAACCATCGCTATGTGGGGGTTGTCACTTCTTCCGAGCAATACGACCGAGTCGCCGGGGCGGTCGAGGAGGGCGGACTCGACGACGAGCTGAGACGTGAGCTGGCCGCGGAGGCGTTTTTTCACACCGCCGCCTACGACGCGGCCATCGTCGGCTGGATCGGGGGCGACCGGGTGATCCCCCTGCGCCGGGTATCCGATCTGAGATACGGGGAGAACCCCCATCAGCCGGCCTCGATATACCTCGAAGATGGCGCCGAGCCATGGTGGGCGGCGGCGACCCAGCATCAGGGCAAAGAGATGTCGTTCAACAACTACGTCGACGCCGAGGCGGCGTGGAGACTCGCCTGTGAGCGTCCCGGCTCGGTTGCCATCGTCAAGCACACCAACCCCTGCGGCGCAGCCTATGGGCCAGATCTCGCCGAGACATTCGAGCGGGCATGGGCTTGTGACCCGCTCTCTGCGTTTGGGGGTGTCATCGGGGTCAACGGAAAATTGGACGAGGACATGGCGGGATCGATCTCGTCCCGGTTCGTCGAGGTGGTGGTGTGCGCCGGGGTCACCGAGCGGGCTCTGGAGGTCCTCGCCGCCAAGCCCAACCTCAGACTGATCGAGGCGGCGCCCCCCGGGCAAGCCGACCCGGACATGCGGCGGATCGAGTCGGGTCTGCTCATCCAGACCCGTGACGCGACCGGGGGAGAGCAATGGGAGGTGGTCTCCGATCGACAGCCGACCGACCAGGAGCGGGAGGAGCTCGGCTTCGCCTGGACCGTGGCAATGCACACCAAGTCGAACGCGGTGGTCGTGGTCAAGGAAGGCGCTGCGGTGGGGGTGGGGGCCGGCGACCAGTCGCGGGTCGGGGCGGCGGAGCGAGCCGTGATCCGGGCCGGGAATCGCGCCGCAGGGGGAGTGGCAGCGTCAGACGCGTTCTTTCCCTTTCGTGACGGGTTCGACGTGCTGGCTGGGGCCGGAGTGTCGGCCGTCGTCGAGCCCGGGGGCTCACGCAACGATCAGGAACTCATCGATGCCGCCAACGAGCATGGCGTCTCGCTGCTGTTCAGCGGTCGAAGGCACTTCAGGCACTGATGCCGGCCCGGATCCTCGACGGCAAGGAGTCGGCCCGCAAGGTGAAGGCCGAGGTCGCGGCGTCGGTGGACGCGCTCGGCTACCGGCCGGGTTTGGCCACGGTGCTGGTCGGTGACGACCCCGCCTCGCACACCTATGTGAAAGGAAAGCGGAGCGACGCCGAGGAGGTCGGGATCCGCTCCGTCCATCACGAGCTGCCGGCCGACGTCACCCAGGCCGGTCTCGAACAGTTGATCGCCGAGCTCAACGACAGCGACGACGTGGACGGCATCCTGGTCCAGCTGCCACTGCCCGGCGGCCTCGACTCGGAGAGGGTGGTCTCCGCCATCGACCCGGCGAAGGACGTCGACGGTCTGCATCCGCACAACCTCGGGCTCCTCGTCCTGGGCCGTCCCGGGCTGCGTCCCTGCACCCCGAGCGCGATCATGAGAATCCTCGACGAGCACCGGATCGAGGTCGCCGGTAGGACCGCGGTCGTGATCGGGCGGTCGTTTCTGGTGGGCCGGCCTTTGTCCCTGATGATGTCGGCGAGAGGGGTGGACGCGACCGTCACCATGGCCCACTCCCGGACTCCCGGCCTGTCCGGTATCGCCGCGAGCGCCGACATCCTGGTGGCCGCGGCCGGAGTCCCCGGTCTCGTCACAACCGACTTCGTCAGACCCGGGGCCGCGGTGATCGACGTGGGCATCAGCCGAACCGAAGCCGGGTTGGTCGGTGATGTCGACTTCGAAGCCGTGCGCGAGGTGGCGGGCGCGGTCACACCTGTTCCGGGTGGGGTCGGCCCGATGACGAGAGCGATGCTCCTCGTCAACACGCTGGAGGCAGCTCAGGCCCGAAGAGCCTGAGCCGGAGCCGGGGTCGGATCGGGCTCTGCAGTCTCGGCTCCCTCCCCGACGACACATCCCGGGATGACCAGCGAGAAGCAGGCCCCACCCAGCCGTTCCGATCGCCGGTACTCCGCCCGGCCCCCGTGCGCCTGGGCGATGGCGCGGACGATGGCGAGACCGATGCCCATTCCAGGGGTGACCGCGTTGAGGCGATGAGTCCCCCGCTCGAACCGCTCCCATATCGCCGATTCGTAGCGGGTGGGCACCCCGCTGCCGTTGTCGTGGATCTCGATGACGAGGTCCGACCTGGTCACCCTGCCGGTGATCACCGCCCGGTCGCCCCCGTATCGCACCGCGTTGCTCACCACGTTGGTCAGGGCCTGGCGCAGCCGATCAGAATCGACTCTGATCACCGCATCGCCCTCGAAGCTCTCCTCGATCCGGGTCTGCCCCAGCTGGACCCCGCGCAGCGCCCCGGTGATGACGTCGGACACCGTGGTCTCGGCGATCTCGAGCGGGACGTGACGATGGTCCCCCCGGGCCAGCATCACCAGGTCGGAGACCAGCCTGGCCATGTGTCGTGCCTGTCGATTTGCCTCGGCCAGCATCTCGCGGCGGGCCTCGGCCGGGAAGTCCTCGCCACTCTCGTCGAGCAGGCTCAGGTACCCGACCATCGCGGTAAGAGGGGTTCTGAGCTCGTGACTCACCGACGCCACCAGCTCGGACCGCTGGTTCTCGACCCTGATGCGGTTCCGGTGGATCATCAGCATCTGGCGGAGGAATATCACCGCCCCGATGATGATCAGGGAGTCGAGGAGGAGCACCCCGTCGCTGCTGGTGTTCACCGAGTGGTAGCGGACGACGTGGGTCGCGAGCAAGGCGACAACCAACAGGTATGGCCAGATCAAGGCGAGCAGAGGCGTGTCGCGCTCTGGGAACTCGCGGCGTCGCGGCGTCCGGTCCACGACCGCCGCCGCTGCCAGGTATCCGGCACCGGCGAGGAGGAGCAGCCCGTAGCTCGGCTCCGAGTCGACGAATGACCGGCCCGCGCCGTTGTAGAGGAAGATGAGGTCGGCTCCGACCTGGAGGGTCAGCCCGACGGCCAGGAACAGGAGCCTGACGTCCATGTGAAAGTGGCTCCGCCGGATCACCAGGATCATCAGGGCGATGACCGCGGCCACATCGAGCACCGGGTATGCGCTGGCGACGACCCTCTCCCAGGCGCCGGCGCCCCCGAGACTCTCCACCAGTTGGTGATAGAAGGCGGTCCAGACCAGGGCGGAGAGGGCGATCGCGCCGACCAGGGCATCGAGGATGGTGAGCAGCCAATCCCTCCCTGTGACATCGCTTCGGGCCAGGCGGTTCAGGGCCACGATCAGCAGGCCGTACCCGGCCAGGAAGAAGATGTCGATCGGCCCGAAGGCGGGAATCGGGTATCCCGACCCGCTCAGCACGGTCACCACGAGTACCCCTGCCAACACCACGAATATGGCGCCCGCCATGAAACGCCAGGCGATCCGCTCCCGGCGCTCGAGGCCACGGGATCGGCGCACCATGAGCACGCCGACGGTCAGATATCCGAGCAGCATCCCGACGACGCCCACGGTCTCCGCACTCGAAGGCCGCGCCCAGGTGACGCCGGCGCCGATCACCAGACCGGCTATGAGCGGCCCGGGGACGGCCCAGCGGCGAAGTGCGGACAGATGAGGTCGACCCACACAGTATTTTCGGCAGCTCTGGGCCGATTATTGAGTGTTGCCGGGTCAGTCGCTCATGTCGTCTCGCCGACCTCCGCATCGGCGGTCAGGTCGACAATGACCTCGGTCTCACCGACGATCTCCAGGCTCAGCTCACGGAGAGCGGTCAACATGGCCTCGATCTGCTCGGGCGAGTTGTAGCGAGTCACCGTGAACCTGACCCCGGCGTGACCGTAGGGCACGACCGGGAAGGCGGAGCCGTTGACGAAGAACCCTGCCTCTCTCATCGCCACGCACAATCCGGCCGCGGTGTCGTAATCGCCTATCTCCAGGTACCAGATCGGCGTCGGGTCGAGCTTGGCGAAAGGCAGCCCCATGTCGACGGCGAGACTGTTGACCAGGGCGATTCGCTCTTTGAGCTCCGCCTGAAGCTGGGGGAGCTCGTCGGAGAGATGGATGTCGGCCGAGGCGACCGCGGCTCCCAGGCTGGCCGGTGGGATCGGGCCCCCGAAGGTGAGCGGTGGTCCGACCAGCTCGATCCTCTCGGCCAGCTCGGCGTCGGGGACGACGATGACCCCGCCGGTGGCGCCGAACGACTTGGAGAGCCCGGCAACGACGACGAGTCGCTCGTGCCACCCGGCTCGGGCCAGGTAGGCGCCGCGGCCATGCAAACCGTCCCAACCCAGCCCGTGGGCGTCGTCGCAGTAGATGTGGAGGGCCGGGTGCCGGTCGAGGAGGGCGGCGAGCTCGGCGGCTGGTGCGATGTCGCCGTACATGGAGTAGACCCCGTCGACGAGGAGCCAGACCCGTCCCCGGCCCTCGTGCTCGGAGAGGACCGTGTCGATGGCCGGCACCTCGTTGTGCGGCATGACGCTTATCTCGATGCCGTTGGCCTGAAGCAGTTGGGTGGCGGTCTGCACCGAGGCATGGGACACGGAG
>DASUSU010000155.1:0-9348 GCA_036374915.1 Acidimicrobiia bacterium
CTGGCCCGGCTCTATCCGATCGCGCAGCAGATCGCCGACATCCTCGGTGCACCCATCGACGCCCGTCGCCCCTACGTGGGCACGTCGGCCTTCGCCCACAAGGCGGGGTTGCACACCTCGGGCCTCTCCCGTCTCCAAGGCGCCTATGAGCACATCGACCCCGGCGCCGTGGGCAACTCGGCGCGAATGTTGTTCAGCGAGCTGATGGGAAGGGCGACGGTTCTCACCGTGGCCGAGGAGAAGGGCTGGGACCTCGACCCCGAACGCGCCCAGATGTTGGTCGATCAGGTCAAGGAGCTGGAGCATGCCGGCTATCAGTTCGAAGCGGCGGACGGCTCGTTCGAGATGTTGGTGCTCCGGGCCACCGAGGGGTACGAGGAGCTCTTCGAGCTCGATTCGCTCGCGGTACACATCCAGGCCAACGGCGAGGTGACCGCCAAGGCCGACTTGCGGCTGAAGGTCGGGGATCGGCTGGTGGAATCCTCGGCGGAGGGCGACGGCCCGGTCAATGCGATCGACCAGGCAGTGCGCAAGGCACTGGGCGACACCTACCCCGAGGTGGACCGCCTCCGCCTGACCGATTTCAAGGTGCGCGACCTCGACTCGTCCGACGGCACCGCGGCCCGGGTCCGGGTCCTGATCGAGACCACCAACGGGGAGTCGAGCTGGGGCACGGTTGGCGTCCACCAGAACATCATCGAGGCCTCCTGGCAGGCGCTGAGCGAGGGGATCCTGGTCGGGCTGCTCCGGGCCGGCGCCTGATCCTCCCGGCCATTTCCCGTTGGCGGCTGGCTAGATCACGTCTCGGCGAGGAGGAACTCGACCAGGGCGTCCAACTCCTCGGTGTCGAGGGGGAGGGTGGGCATGAGCGGGCTGAAACCGTCGACGACGAATGCCTCCGGGTCGAGAACCGATTGGCGTATGTAGGCCTCGGGGTCCAGACCGTCGACCCGGTCGCCGGCCCGATCGGCCAGCCCGGTGAGGTTGGGACCGATCTGGCCGGTGGTCGACACCCCGGCGAGACTGTGACAGCTGGTGCAGCCCTTGGTGAGGAACACGCTCCGTCCGTCGATCGCGTCTGGCTGTGCCGGGCCGGACTGCGCGTCGATGGCGAAGACCGCCACCGTCGCCCCACCCAGGAGAACGACGATGGCGGCTGTGAGGAGGATTCGGGCCCGGTCAGACCACATCGGTGACCGTCACCGCCCGTCGCTCGAGAGTCTTCATTGGCGGCAATTGGACGGCGAGCAGGATGAGCGCCAGCAGTGTGGCGATGGGCAGCCCGACCCGCAGCAAGGCGAGCAGCCCGGGCACGCCCTCGGCCGGGGCGACCTGGATCGTGCCCAGGTCCTGCCGGATGTAGTCGCCGGTGGCGACCGCCCATTGCCATTGACCCGAGGCGGGAAGCGTCACCTCGGCCGAATAGCGGCCCTCACCGTCGTAGCGGGCGTCGAAGGTGCGGGTTTCCCCGTCGGGGCCACGGAAACGCAGCGTGGTCGGCCCGGCATCGATCGGCTCCTTCCCGTGCGACAGGATCGAGAAGCTCACCGGCTGCGTGGTTCCCGCCTGGAACTCGGTGGGAACCTCGTCGAAGGTGACCACAGTGATGTTGCCGGCAAGGGCCGCTGCTCCGGTGGTCATGACGAGCACAGCGGTGACCGTCAGAATGCGAAAAGTGCGTCTCATGTGCAGGCTCCTGGTGTGGCTGTCATCGTCCATACACCGCCGGCCCGCCCAGGGTTCCCGTATCGCGCTGGAACCGATCGCCTCCGGTCGGTGTAGGAAGATCGAGCCATGTCGGTGGAGGGCCGCCCACTGATCGAGCAGGAACTGATCCAGCGAGCAAGGAATGGTGATGTCGCGGCGTTCGAGGAGTTGGTGCGCATGCACCAGTCGATCGCACTGCGGGTCGCCGTCTTGGTCGTGGGCGACCACAGCGACGCCGAGGACGTGACCCAGGAGGCGTTCGTGAAGGCCTATCACGCCCTGGGCCGGTTTCGCCAGGACAGCCCGTTCCGGCCCTGGCTGCTCCGCATCGTACGCAACGAGGCGCTGAATCAGCGACGTCGGCACGGCCGCCAGGACCGGCTCGGTCTGCGTCTGGCTGGCGACCGCCTCTCGGGAGATGCGGCCCCATCTCCCGAGACGGTGGTCGTCTCCGAGTCCGAGCGCGAGTCGGTGCTGGCCGCGGTGAACGGGCTGCCCGAGCGGTACCGGCAGGTGGTCGCCCTGCGCTATCTGCTCGGTCTTTCCGAGGCGGAGACCGCGGAGACCCTCGGCATTCCGGCCGGGACGGTGAAGTCCAGGACGGCCCGTGCCTTGTCTCGTCTGGAGCGGTCGCTGTCGCGGGTGATCGAAGAGGTTGGCCATGAGTGATCCGCGCCGGTCCGTAGAGGTGCTTCTCGCCGATCTCGCCGATCACATCGAATGGCCCGAGCCATCGGCGCCCCATTTCCAACTGAGCCCGCGTCTGACCAAACCCCGACCGGAGCCACCACGTCGGCATCGCTGGGTTCCGGTCACCGCCGCCCTGACGGTTCTGGTGGCGCTGCTGCTGTTCCTCTCACCGCAGGCCCGGGAGGCCGTGGCCGACCTGCTCGGGGTGGCCGGGATCGAGATCGAGCTCAGCCCCGAATTGGAGGAGCCGCTCGGAGCCGGCCTCGGCCTGGGCCGGCTGGTGAGCCTGGAGGAGGCAGCCGCATCGGTCGACTTCCCCGTCTCGATTCCCGATCAGCTCGGCGAGCCTGACGCCGTGTACCTGATTCAGGGACGCATCAACATGGTGTGGCAAAGAGGGGAAGCCCTCCCGGCGGCCGGGGATTCCGAGGTCGGCCTTCTCTACAGCCAGTTCCGATTCGAAGCGGTCGGCGAGCGCCTGGTCAAGAGCGTGGGACCGGAATCCGTGGTCATCCCCACCGAGGTAGCCGGCCGGAGTGGCTTCTGGATCGAGGGCGCTACCCATGTCGTCTCCATCGAGGACGCCTCAGGTCGCCGGGTCGAAGAGACGTTGAGATTGGCCGGGAACGCGCTCATGTGGGAGACCGACGAGGTCACCCATCGTCTCGAGACCATGCTCGGCCTGGAGGAGGCACTTGGCATCGCCGAGTCGATGAGATCGCTGCCCGATGAGTGACTCGGTTTGATTTAGCCCCCGATCGGCACGACAATGAGACCTCTCCCTTCACGGATTTGAGGTTTTTGCATGGGATCGTTGATCAAGAAGCGTCGCAAGAAGATGTCGAAGCACAAGTACCGCAAGCGTCTCAAGGCGAATCGCCACAAGCGGAAGTGACTTCTTTATGCAGGGCGTCACGTATACGTGACGCCCTGCATTAGGAACGCGGTCCTACAGGGCCACGGCGAGGGCGAGGATGACCAGGGCGAGGATGAGGATGGTGGTTTGGATGAAGACGCGGCGGGCGGGGAGCTGGGAGTGGGCGCCGAGGGAATGCCAGATGGTCAGGATGATCGAGGCCAGCACCAGCGAGACCTTGACCAGAAGCAGCCCGCTCCAACCGTAGTTGCCGGCCTGGATCAGCCCGGTCACCACCAGCACGGCCATCGCCGCCCAGGACAAGGCGGCGAACCGGCGGGCAATGGCAGCGAGGATGACGCGGTCGTCGGTGACGTTGCGCACCGCGGAGACGGTGACACCGAGGGTGATCAAACCTCCGACCCAGATCGCTGCACCGAGGAGATGAAGATAGAACACGAATCCCATGGCGCCCCCTAGCGGCCAGACCGTGGTGTCCTACGGCCCTCGCCGCCTTGGGGTGTCGAAATGCGCTGCAAATCCCCGGCTGTCGATGAGCGCCTCTCTCCTTGCCATGTGACGCCGATGGCTCGGACCAGACGCACACTATCGAGTCGCGGCCGGCCGTGGGGCCGATCTGCGGGCGTCGAGGGTCAGCGGCTCAGTGGCCCCGGAGGAACTTCTCGATCTCCTCGACCAGGCGATCGCCCCGGTCGTCGTCGGCTTCCTGCTCCAAACGCTCGACGTACTCCTCCAACTCGGTGTTCCCCTCGATCGCCGCGTCGACCGTCGACAGGAACTGTCGTGATGCCAGGGCCAGCTCACCGATGTCGAGGGTCACACCGCACAACTCCGCTGCCTTGACCGCCAGGGCCTCGGTGGCGGGCGGATACTCCTGGTTGGACAGGTAGTGGGGCACGGCCGCCCACACCGAGATGACGTCGATCCCTGCGTTGCCGAGAGCGTGGTTGAGCACACCCAGTATCCCGGTGGGCCCCTCGTAACCCGAGGGAAGCAGACCGTGGATGGCCAGGTCGTCGGGCCGGTTGGCCGATCCGACCAGGGGGACGGGCAAGGTGTGGGCCACCTGGCCGATGAAGGCACCCATGGTCACCGCCCGGCTCACTCCCATCACCTTCATCACCTCGACGACGTCGTTGGTGAACGACTTCCATCGGTAGTGGGGCTCCTCACCGAGCAGGATCACCATGTCCCGCTCCACTCCCCTTCCCGCATAGATCTCGTTGCGCGGCCAGGAGATGGAGCGGATGCCGGTGGCGTCGAGCTCGACGATGGGGCGACGCACCTGGAAGTCGAAGTGGTCGTCGGGATCGATGATGGCGAACAACTCGGCGTCGAGCTTGTTGAGGAACTCGGAGGCGGCAAGGCTCGCCGACTCTCCGGCGTCGCCCCAGCCCTCGAAGGCGATGAGCGCGACCGGATCCTGGAGCACTGGTCTGTCGAGCCACTGCAACGAGCCCATGTCTCCAACCTACTCCTCGGGACGGGCTAGCTGACGGGCGTGCCGGTGCTGCGAAACCGACGCAGCCGGAGGGCGTTGACGACAACCGAAAGCGAGGAGAAAGCCATCGCCCCGGCGGCGATCATCGGGTCGAGCAGGCCGGCGGCGGCGATCGGGATGGCGGCGGTGTTGTAGCCGAAGGCCCAGAACAGGTTCTGGCGGATCGTCCCGAGGGTGGCCGCGGCCAACTCGATGCCCACCGGGACCAGACGGGGATCGGGGTTGAGGAGGACCACGTCGCCGGCCTCGACGGCGACACCGGTGCCCGAGCCCATCGCAATGCCCAGGTCGGACCGGGTCAACGCCGGAGCGTCGTTGATGCCGTCGCCGACGAAGACGACCGTCCGGCCCGTTCCCTGCAGCCTGGCCACCAGATCGGCCTTCTCCCCGGGCAGCACCTCGGCGTGAACTTCGTCGATGCCGACCTCTCCAGCGATCCGGGCTGCGGTTCGCTGGTTGTCGCCTGTGACCATCATCGTGGTCAGACCATCGGCCCGGAGACGGCCCACGGCCTGTGCTGCACCGTCGCGGATGGTGTCGGCGACGGCTACGACTCCTCTCGCCTCCCCATCCCAGCCGGCGAGGAAGGCGGTCTTGCCCTCGTCCTCGAGCCGGGCCAACTCCACCAGCCACCGCTCGGATATGCCCATCCCGCGGTCGGCGAGCAGCTTGGCCTTCCCCACCACCACGTCGAGCCCGTCGATCGCCCCGATCACGCCGACCCCGGCCAGGCTCTCCACCCGATCGGGCACGACCAGGTCGATCTCCGCATCGTCTGCACCGAGGGCCACGGCCTTGCCGATGGGATGGCCGGAGGCGGCCTCCACGGAGGCGACGAGACGGAGGAACTCCCGGTGGTCACCATCGGTCGAGGCGTCGGACAAGGTCATGGCGCCCGAGGTGAGGGTCCCGGTCTTGTCGAAAACGACGGTGTCGACCTTTCCCGCCATCTCGAAGACCTCGGCGCGCTTGAACAGGATCCCCAACTCGGCGCCGCGGCCGCTTCCCACCATGATCGCAGTGGGTGTGGCCAGGCCGAGTGCGCAGGGGCAGGCGATGATCAGAACCGCCACCCCGGCCTGGACCGCCGCGGCGAAGTCGTTGCCGAGAGCCAGCCAGGCGATTGCCGTGGCGACCGCGATGACGATCACCACCGGGACGAAGATGGCCGAGACCCGGTCGGCCAGCCTTTGGATCGGCGCCTTGGACCCCTGCGCCTGTTCCACCATGTGCACGATCCCGGCCAGAGCGGTGTCGGCGCCGACCGCAGTCGCCCGCAGCTCGAGACGCCCCTCTTGGTTGACGGTTGCCCCGTAGACCGGGTCCCCGACCCCTTTGTCGACGGGCAGCGACTCGCCGGTGAGCATCGACTCGTCAACCGACGATCTGCCCGATTCGATCACGGCGTCGGTCGGTATCTTCTCCCCGGGGAGCACCACCATCAGGTCGCCGGGAATCACCGCATCGGCCGGGATGAGTCGCTCCCCGTCCGCTGTCACCACCCTCGCCTCCTTGGCCCCCAACTCGAGGAGCCGGTGGACCGCCTCGGAGGCGCGTCCCTTGGCTCGTGACTCGAAGGCACGGCCCAAGGTGATCAGGGTCACGATGACACCGGCGGTCTCGAAGAAGACATGCTCGCCGGTGGACAGCGCCCATATCGAGTAGAGGTAGGCGGCCAGCGAGCCGAGCGAGATCAGCGTGTCCATGTTGGCGCCGAGAGCGCGAGCCTGGCGGAAGGCGACCCGATGGAACTGCCACCCGGCCCAGAACACGACAGGAGTCACCAGCGCTCCCTGCAGGGCCCGGCTCCACACGGTTTCGGGGCCGAGCATCGCGAGCAGCATGGCGGGCAGGGTGAGAGCGGCGGCGATCCAGAACTTGCGCCACTGCCCGCGTTCGTGCTCGTGGTAGCGCTCCATCATGTCACGGGGCTGTTCCCCGTCGGCACGGGGTGCGATGGAATACCCCAGCTTGGCCACCGCCGCCTCCAGGGCGGCGACGTCGACCTCGGGGCTCACCCTGACCAGTGCCGACGCTCCCGCCAGGTTGACGTTTGCGGCCTCCACCCCTTCCTGACGGCCCAGGATCCGCTCGATCCGGACGGCGCAGGTGGCACAAGTCATCCCATCGACGTCGAAGAAGATGGTGTCACGCGGGCCCGAGACGCGGGAGTCAACCGAAGACGGCGTAGCCCTGCTCCTCGATGGCTTTCTTGATCGTGCCCAAGTCGACGCGGGTGTCGTCGTAGGCGACACGCACGGTGGCGTCGGCGATGCCGACATCGACCGATTCCACGCCGTCGAGTGCCCCTACCGCCCCCTCGATGCTCATCTTGCAATGGTCGCAGTGGATCTCGGGCGCTTGGAGAGTTGCCTCGCTCATGCGCTCAGGCTACCGGGCGCCCGGCACTGGATACGAGTCGGCTCTGGGCGAGCCGAGCCGGGTTCAGGCGTCCTGACCGTCCATGATCTTGCCCCTGACCCGGGGGAAGCGAACCGGGGCGTGAGCGTGGCAGAACTCGGCCTTGTTGTATTGGGAAAGCTTGGTCGTGCAACCCTTCTTGCCGCAGACGCGACCCTCGTTGAATCGCTTCGAAGGTCGGGTCATGCCCTTGATGGCTGCTCCTCTGACGATGTCTGTCATTTGCGGGCCCTCCTTGGTCTGGGCCGTAATGGTGAAACTTGTTTGATGTCTAGGCGGAACTTCCTGAGACCGGATCTCCCTGGGATCCTGTACGCACTCCACTGTGCGGGCCCGGCCGTAAAGCGGCGATAAACGATCACAGCTCTTCGGATGAGACGTCGGGAAGCCGAAGACGGTTCCCGGGATCATTCGATTCTAAACGCCGGTCCTGGTGATGACCAGTCCGAAACGGTCTGACAGCACCTGCCTGAATGATCGGCAGCGAGACCGGCAACCTTAGGATCACTCGATCCCGAGCTTCCTCAGGAAGGCGGTGTTGTCAGGCTCACGACCCAGGAATCGGGTCAGCATCTCGTCTGCGTCCACTGATCCACCTTTCTCCAACACCTCGCGGCGGTAGGCCATTCCAACATCCGGGTTGGTGACCCCCTCCTCCTCGAAGCGGGAGAACATGTCGTCACCGAACACCTCGGACCACATGTACCCGTAATAGGCGGCGTCGTAACCACCCATCAGATGACCGAACGAGGCGAGCGAGAAGGTGCCTTCGTGGAAGGGCATCAGACCGAGACGCGCCCCCTCCCGCAGCACCTGGTCGAGGTCGATCTCGGGCTCGGTCCCGTGCATGGTCTGGTCCCACCACCCGTATTGGAGCTGACGGAGCTGGTGAACCGCCACGTTGAGCTGACGGGCGGCCACCAACTGCTCGACCAGACGATCGGGGATCGGTTCGCCGGTCTCGTGATGGCGGGCGAAGCGGCGCAGGACGTCGGCCCGCCATACCCAATGCTGCATGATCTGGCTGGGCGCCTCGACGAAGTCGCGCTCGACGCTGGTCCCGGCGAACCGGGCCAGCTCGGTTCGTCCCAGATTCTGATGAAGGACATGGCCGAACTCGTGAAACAGTGTCTCCACCTCTCCATGCTGGAGCAGGGACGGGGCCGCAGCCGTGGGCTTGGTGAAGTTGGCCACCATTGCACACACCGGGTTCTGATACGACCCGTCCTCGAGACGCCGACTCATGATGAGGGGGAACTCGGCGGCATGGCCGTACTTGCCCTCCCGGGGGAAGAGGTCGAGATAGAAGTGGGACAGCTCCTCGCCGCTGGCCGCGTCGTGGATGGCGAACAGACGCACCTCGGGATGCCACGCATCGGGATCGTCGACCTCACGGAACTCGAGCCCGAAGGTCTCCTGGACCAGGTCGAACATCCCGGTCAGGACCGAGTCGAGGGCGAAGTACTGGGCGACTTCGAACGGGTCGACCCCATAGTCGGTGCGACGCTGCTGGGTGTCGTAGTAGCGCCAATCCCAGCTCTGGATCCGGGACTCGCCTTCGTCGTTCTCGAGCAGCTTGCCCATGGCATCGATGTCGAGCTCACCCTGCTTGGTCAAGGGGGGGATGAGCGACTGGTAGAAGGCCGAGACCCGCTCCGGGTCCTTGGCCATCCTCTCCTCGAGACGGTGATGGGCCCAGCTCGGCACCCCGAACTCCGCGGCGATCTCCCGTCGCAGGGACAACGCCTCCTCCAGGATCTTCCGGTTCGCCTCCACTGCCTGGGTGTTGAACTTGAACGACAACTGCTCGCGCAGGTCGCGCCGCCTGGCGTTCTCCACGAACGGGATGACGTGGGGATAGGCCAGGGTCACCTTGAGCTTTCCCGTCTCCTCGTCGGTGTCCAGCGATTCGGCGAAGCTGGGCGGGAGCCCTTCCAGGTCGTCATGCGTGACCAGGATGTGGTCCTCCCACTCGTCGATGTTCTCCTGAAAACGCACTCCCAGCTCGACCAGGCGCTGGGTGCGCTCCTTGACCCGGGCCCTCGCCTCCGGGGTCAGGTCATGGCCGGCGTGGCGGAGGTCCCTCACAGTGAACTCGACGAATCGGGCTCTTTCCCCCTCCAGGCTCCCGGCCTCCTCGGTGGCTGCGTAC
>DASUSU010000156.1:0-37507 GCA_036374915.1 Acidimicrobiia bacterium
CTCGATCTGGCTCGCCGTATCGACGATATCCAGGTGTCCCTCGCCGGCAGGGAGGGCATCCTCGGCGCCCAGGTGGCCCAGCTCGACGACAAGCTGGCCCGGCTCCAGGAGTCGGTCACTGGTCGGGAAGCCGCCCTCGACCAGCAAGTGAGAGGCATCGGCGCCCAGATGCTGGGGATCACCGCCCTGTTCACCAATGACCGGGCCCGGGGGAGCTGGGCCGAGATCGGCATGAAGCGGGTGTTCGAGCAGGGGGGCCTGGTCGAGGGTCGCGACTACACGTGTCAGGTCGGAACGGGCGAGGTCAAACCCGATGCCGTGGTCCATCTTCCCGGGGGGAGGAACCTGGTGATCGACGCCAAGTTCCCCATCGCCCGCTTCGCCGAGGCTCTGCAGGAGGAGAGCCCCGAGCGTCGTCAGGCGCTGTTGCTGGCTCAGGGCAAGGAGCTGGAGAGAGTCGGGAAGAGCCTGGCCGGGAAGGGATACGCCGCACTGGCCTCGGGAGGTTATGTGGTGATGTACCTCCCCTCGCAGGCGGTCTACGAATCGGCCGCCGCCGCCCATCCCGAGCTCCTCGACCGGCTGATGTCGAGCCGGGTGATCGTGGCCGGTCCCACCGCCCTATATGCGCTTCTCCTCAATGTGGGGGCGTTGCTCACCGAGTTCAGGGCATTGGAGCAGGCCGACCAGATCCTCGACGACGCCCGTGAGCTGCATCGTCGACTGAACACGTTCACGAATCATCTCCAGGCGGTCGGATCAGGGCTGACCCACGCGGTCGAGGCCTTCAACCGCGCGGTCGGTTCTTGGGGGAGCCGGGTCGCCCCGCAGTTGACCCGAATCGGCCAGCTGAGCGGAGACGCCCTGCTCGAGGACCTCGCCCCGATCGACGAAGCGGTTCGCGAAGTGCCCGACGCCGGTCTCCAGGTGGTGGCGGGTTCCCGCTGAGCGAGGGTGCTTGGTTCTGGGTCGCGAATCGGGAAATATGTGGCCCGGCGGAGGGCTTCTCTGGGTTTGTCAGGTCCGGGCATGGGTAAGTGTGGGTTCATAGGAGGTATGAGATGATCACCGAGATTCACAAGGTCTCTACCGACAGTCAACGTCAATCCGACCTCGAGTTCGCCAGCCGGGCCGTGGTCTATCTGGAGAAGAAGGGCCTGGCTCACGACGAAGTGGTCGAGGCTCTCATGGACGAGTTCGAGCTGGATCGGGACACGGCGCGGGCGTTGGCCACCGTGGCCGCCTGACCGGGTTTGAGTCATTCGATCCAAGTCGTGATCGCCTGTGATGACCCGGCCGCGTTGGCCGAGTTCTGGGCCGAGGCGCTCGGCTACATCGTCCAGCCGCCGCCGGAGGGTTTCTCCACTTGGGACGAGTTCGCCGACTCGGTCGGGATACCTGAGGAGATGCGCAACGACATCTCCGCCGTCGTCGACCCCGAGGGGGCCGGGCCGAGGATTCTGTTGGAGCGGTACGACGGCGGAGCCCGTAGCCAACGGGTCCATTTCGACGTGAATGTGACCGAGGAGCAGACGGGTGACGAGGAGCGCAAGACGATCCTGGAGGAAGAGCGGGTGAGACTGGAAGCCCTCGGCGCCAGCTTCAATCGAGAGGCCACCGGCATGGCCGGTGAGTATTGGATTGAGATGTTCGATCCCGAGGGCAATTGGTTCTGCGTCCAGTGAGGTTCAGCCTCGGTCGACCAAGAGACGAAGTCGGGCCGGAGCCACCGAGACGTAGGCGTCGATGACGATCGCCTCGATTTCGTTCCAGTCGAGAGGGACGTCGAGATAGCACCCGACCCAACCTCGCCCGCCCACATAGGGAGGCACGAAATAGCGAACCGGGTCGTTCTCGACCAGCATCCTCTGAGCCCCTTCGGGGGCGGCACACCAGCAGGCGAGACGATCGTCGTGATGGTTGTCGGCGTAGGTGACGAACTGTCGCTTCCCACGGACGAACCAGGCCGGCTCGCCATGGCTGATCCGCTCCTCGACTTCGGGCAGAGAGAGACAGATCCGGCGCAAGCGGACGAGGGGGTCTGCCGCCATGGCTCGATTGTGCCCCGGAGAGCGGAGTAACTTGGCCTCGTGCCGTCCCGGAGAGGTGGAGCGATGAGTGAGCACCCGAGCGAGGCGCTGTACCGCGCAGCCCGGAGGCGGGTCACGACGGTGGTGCTGGCTGCTCTCCTGCTCGCCTCTTGCAACGGTGGCGCCGAGAGCCCCGATTCTTCCTCGACCACCATCACGACCCCGACGACCGAGAGCACTTCGACGACTGCCGGCGTCACGACGACCGCGTCCCCGGCCACCACCTCGTCTTCCCCTTCCACCACCTCACCGCCGACCACCGAACCGGACGGCCCCTCCGGCTCCGGATGCAGCCCGGGCGACGCCGCCAGCCTCCCCGAGGGGGAGTGGTTCGGATTCGTCGAGGCCACCTCGGCGACCGGCATCGAGTTCGATCTGGCCTGCTGGTTCACCGGACAGGCGGCGATCGACGCGTCTGCAGAGGACGGTGAGGAGTCACCCCCACCCAACGACTACTACGTCAGGAACGAGAGCACGCTGACTCGATCGCTGCCGGTCTCACCCGAGGTGCCGGTCGTCTGGTACCCGGAGGGAGGGGATCCGACCACGGAGACCCTGGTCGATTTCGAGACGTGGGCCGAAGCAGTGGTCGAGCGCGGCTTCATGTTCGGCGTCTGGCTGGATGTCATCGACGGCGAGGTTCACGAGATCCGCGAGCAATGGGTGCCCTGAGCGTCACTCGATCAGACGGATAGCGGTGAGCTCGCCCTGGCTGACCCAGTAGGGCCGGGGCCGCTTCTGGTCGGCGACCAGGTAGAGGGTTCCTGTCGGCTCATGTTCGCCGTCGTCGGGATCGACCCACCAGCCGAGGGCAAGCACCCGTCCCGCCAACGTCGGCCCGCCGTCTCCGGGGTCGGCGCTGGTCTCGACGTCCAGCTTCTGACTGAGGGGGATCGCAAAGTCGGCATGGTGTTCCACGCCGGGAGCCTATCGGTGCCGGCCGAGATCTCCCCAACCCGGAACCCGGGGTCGTGGGCATTGATGCCCACGCCGTTCGACTGCCAAAGGGGTGAGCCGGATTCAGTCCCCGTGCGGGCGGTCGTCGGCGCCGCGGCCAACCACGAACCAGATGGCGTGCACCGGCTCGTCGCCGAGGTTGAACAGACGGTGCGGCTCGGTCGAGTCGAAGGCGATCGAGTCCCCCGGCTCCAACTCGTAGACCTCGAATCCCAGCTGGATCCCCATCCGCCCCTTCACCACGTACCCATACTCTCGCCCGTGGTGGCGCATCAGGGACTCGTCCGGCGTCGATGCCCCTCCGACCTCGTAGATGGCATGGAGGAAGTCGACCCCCTCTTCGGTGTCGGCGGTGAGCTGCTCCCATTTCACACCGGAGGCGAGATCGATCGCCTTGCGGTCGGCCGGGTGGACCAGGGGGCGGCCACGGGCTCCGCCACCGTCGAGGCCGGGCCCCGGCTCGTCGCGCCCAGCGTGATCGTCGCCGCGCAGCAGCTTGTCGAGAGAGAGGTCGAGCTCGGTCACTATCGCGTAGAGAGTCCCGACCGAGGGCTTGGAGAGCCCGCTCTCCAACTGGGAGATGAGGCTTGCCGACAGACCGAGACGGCGCGCCAGCTCCCGCTGGCTGATGCCGGCCTTGGTTCGCTCGGTCCGAAGCCGCTCACCAATCCCGTCGAGTTGCTCAGTCATATCAACACCCCGTCAGACGACGATCGGGCGATGGTCAACCGCTACATGAGGAGCCAACCACTGTCCACGTAGAGGTTGATCCCGTTCACCGACCTGTTCTCGAGCAGGAACACCGTGGCGTCGACCACGTCTTCCATGGTGGCGAGACGCTTGGTGGGAGTGCGGGCCAATACTGCATCGAGTGGCTTGTCCTCCCAGTAGGGGCTGTCGCCGACGATCCCCGGGTGGATCGCGTTGAACCGGATCGGGGCCAATTCGACGGCGAAGGCGGTGATCATGGTGGAGATCGCCCCGTTGACCGCGGTGACCGTGGTCGAGCCGGGGTAGGGACGGTCCTTGGCTCGCCCACCGAAGAGCACCACCGCGCTCTGGTCGGAGAGTCGGGACAGGAGGGTGTGAATGGTCTCGGTGTAGCCCACCACCTTCATGGTGGCCAGGGTGACGGCACTGGCGATGTCGTACTCCCTCACCGGGTTGTTGTCGCGCGCGATCGCGCTCAGCACCAGCTTGTCGACCTGACCGACCCCCTGGAGGGCCGCGGCGATGGTCTCCGGCCGGCCCAGATCGAATCCGATGCCCTTGGTGTCGCCGCCCAGCTCGGAGGCGATGGCCTCGGCGCGCCCCTGGTCGCTCCCCGTGATGATGACTTCCCGGCCCTTGCCCACATAGTGGGCGGCAAGCTCGCGACCGAGGCCACCGGTGCCGCCAACTATCAGAACTGCTCCATCGGCCATCGAATCTGCTCCTCGCTCGTCTCGACCCACGGTGATCCTAACTCCCATTCCCGAGCCACTGTGCAGTGAGACTGAGCACCGATGGGGCTCCGGTTAGTCTGCCGCCGACCGCGCCCAGCACCGGTATGGAGGAGTGCGCCGGATGAAACACGACGTCTGCATCATCGGAGCCGGCCTGGTCGGCCTCGGCGTGGCCACGGCGCTGAGCGAGAGCCACGAAGGCGTCGGACTCGTGATCCTGGACAAAGAGGAGACGGTGGCCGGTCATCAGAGCAGCCACAACAGCGGCGTGGCTCACTCCGGTCTCTACTACCGACCCGGCTCGCTCAAGGCGCGTCTCTGCGTCGAAGGGCGCCGCAAGCTGGAAGAGTTCTGCGACACCAGGGGAATCGCCTTCGACAGGTCGGGAAAGCTGGTGATCGCCACGAAACCGTCCCAGCTCGAGCCCTTGGCCGAGCTGGAGAGGAGGGGGATTGCCAACGGGTTGTCGGGACTGAGGAGACTGGACGGCGACGGGTTGCGCGAGATCGAGCCTGCCGCGGTCGGTCTCGAGGCCCTTCATGTCCCCGAGGCCGGGGTGGTCGACTTTCCCGCCGTCGCCGCCCGGCTGGCAGCCGAGCTCGCCGAGAAAGGGGCGGAGGTTCGCACCGGCCACGCGGTGACCTCGATCGACCACGATGTGGATGGCGCCCGGATCGGGGTGGAGGGTCAAGAGATTCGGGCTCGCCTCGTCGTCAACTGCGCCGGTCTTCAGTCTGATCGGGTTGCGAGGATGGCCGGGGTGCGAAGCCAGATCCGGATAGTCCCGTTTCGAGGCGAGTACTACACCCTGGTCGCCGAGGCGGAGCACCTGGTGCGAACGTTGATCTACCCGGTTCCCGATCCACGTTTCCCCTTCCTCGGTGTCCACTTCACCCGGCGCATCGACGGGTCGGTGGAGGTCGGCCCCAATGCAGTTCTCGCCCTGGGTCGGGAGCACTACCGCGGCGCCGAGCCGGCTTGGGGCGAGTTGTGGGAGACCGTGTCCTTTCCCGGATTCCGCAAGCTGGCCCGTCGGCACTGGCGCACCGGGATAGCCGAGATGGTCGGGTCGAGGTCCAGGTCGATGTATGCCCGCTCGGCGCGGAGCCTGGTGCCCGCGATCCGTCCCGAGCACCTGGTCCCGGGCGGGGCCGGGGTCAGGGCCCAGGCCGTCGCTCCCGACGGGAGCCTCGTCGACGATTTCGTCATCGAGGAGGCCGGCTCCACGGTGCATGTCCTCAATGCCCCGTCGCCAGGCGCGACGGCAAGCCTGGCCATCGGGGCGCACGTGGCCGGGATGATCGCCACCCGTCTCGGCCGGTGACAGCGAGGCCAAAGTGTGTAGTGTCACTAAGCATCGTGCGGCGCACATCACCGGTCTGAGGACCAAGGAAGCAGGACAAGGAGACATCGATGACGGTTGAGTTCCCAGTAGCCACCAGCCCGGCGCCGGGCGTGATCGGAGTCGATTGGGAGAGCCGGGTCGACTTCGAGCGCCTCCGCCAGCACCGGATCGCACGCACCAAGCAGCTGATGCAGGAGGAGGACCTGGGTGCCCTGCTCCTCTTCGAGACTTCGAACATCAGATACGCCACATCGACCCAGATCGGGTATTGGGCCTTCAACAAAGGCGAGCGATACGCCCTGATCACGCCGGAGGGCCGACCCAGGATCTGGGACTTCGGCTCGGCGGCGAAGGCTCACCGCCTCCAGTTGCCCCACATGTACGACACCGAGAACTCGGTTGGCGGGAATACGGGGCTTCAGGGCGCGATCGGGCCCGAGACCGGTCTCCACGCCCGGGCGGCCGCCGAGATTCGACAGGTGCTCGAGGCGGAAGGTCTGGCCGGGGAGCGTCTCGGCGTCGACATGGCCGAGACCGGTGTCCTGCTCGCACTACAGGCCGAAGGCCTCAATGTGGTGGACGGTCAGCAGGCGATGATGAAGGCCCGGGAGATCAAGAGCCCCGACGAGATCATCCTGCTCACCCAAGCCTGCGCCATGGTCGACGGCGTCTATCAGGACATCTTCGAGGCGCTCAAGCCGGGGGTTCGGGAGTCGGACATTGTCGGGCTGGCCCACGCCCGGCTCTTCGAGATGGGCTCTGAATTCGTCGAGGCGATCAACTCCATCGCCGGCGAGCGGTGCAGCCCTCACCCTCACGTGTTCTCCGACCGGCTGATCCGGCCCGGCGACCAGGCCTATTTCGACATCATCCACGTGTTCAACGGGTACCGCACCTGCTACTACCGCACCTTTGTGGTCGGCCGTGCCACCCAGGGCCAGCGCGACGCCTTCAAGCAGTCCCGAGAGTGGATGGATGCCGCCATCGAACTGGTCAAGCCGGGTGCGAGCACCGATCAGATCGCCAAGGTGTGGCCCCGGGCCGAGGAGTTCGGTTTCGAGGACGAGATGGACGCGTTCGGGCTCCAGTTCGGCCACGGAGTGGGGGCGGGTCTCCATGAGCGGCCGATCATCAGCCGGCTCAACTCCCTCGACTCGCCGGTCGAGATCAAGGAGGGGATGGTTTTCGCGCTGGAGACCTACGCTCCGGCCGGCGACGGGCGCTCGGCGGCGCGCATCGAGGAGGAAGTCGTGGTGACCGCCGAGGGCTGCAAGGTGATAACGCTCTTCCCCTGCGAAGAGCTGATGGTGGCCAACGCCTACTGACGCGACCTCACCCGGCGTCCCGCCATGAAGCTGGCTCCCTCGCTCCATCGCATCGGGTCGGACCTGGTCAACGTCTACCTGGTCGAGGACGACACCGGCGTCACCGTCGTCGATGCAGGCATGTCCGGTCATCGGGCTGAGTTGGTGTCGGAGCTGGCCCGGATCGGTCGGACGCTCGAGGACGTCCGAGGGCTGGTGCTCACCCACGGCGACCCTGACCACATCGGATTCGCCGAGCGGCTCAGGGTCGATCACGGCGTCAGGGTCTACGTCCACGAGCTCGATGCGGCCCGGGCCCGGGGCGAGGTGAAGAAGGACTTGAAGTGGGGCAAGGTCAGAGTGGGACCACTGCTTCGCTTCTTCTGGTACGGGGCACGGCGGGGAGGACTTCGCACCCGCCCGCTCACCGAGGTCGCCACCTTCAGCGACGGCGACACCCTCGACCTTCCCGGGCAACCGAGAATCGTCCACCTGCCCGGGCACACCCCGGGCAGTGTCGCCGTCCACGTTCCTGACCTCGACGCCGTGTTCGTCGGCGACGCCTTGACCACAGGTCATGTCCTCACCGGGGCACTCGGCCCTGGCCCCGCTCCCTTCACCCTCGATCCGGGGCGAGCCCTCGACTCGTTGACGAGATTGGAACAGGTCCCCGCGACCTGGGTCCTTCCCGGACACGGTGCCCCTTGGGACCGAGGCGTGAGCGAGGCGGTGGCGCTGGTGCGAGAAGCTGCCTCCTCCCAGGTTGCCGGCTCGGTCACCGAAGACGACCAGACCGCATAGGCTCGCCTCGATGAGGCGTTGCGTGTTGACGCTCATGGTCGTCGCGGTGGCGGCATGCACCGGGACGACCGGGGATGCTCCCTTGATCCCGACCACGACCAGCGCGGCGACCAGCAACCCGAGCACCATCCCGTCCGCGGACAGCACCTCCACCGTTCAGGTGCCGACCACCCTTTCCTCCGCGCCCACCACCGTGGCTCTCGCACCAGAGGACCTGGTCTTCGAATCGTTCCCGGTTCCCTCAGGATCCGGTCCCCACGACGTCGCCCCCGCGGTCGACGGCGGGATCTGGTACACCGCGCAGAACACCGGTGAGCTCGGCTGGCTCGACCCCGCAACCGGGGAGACCAGGCACACCGACCTTGGAGCCGGCTCGAGCCCACACGGTGTGATCGTCGACACCGAGGGCACCGCCTGGGTGACCGACAGCGGTCTCAACGCCATGGTCGCCGTCGACCCGTCGGATCTCGAGGTCACGGTGTACCCGCTTCCGGAAAACCGACCCGGGTCCAACCTGAACACGGCCGCCATCGACGGGGAAGGGACGATCTGGTTCACCGGCCAGAGCGGTGTCTACGGTCGTCTCCACCCGGACACGGGCGAAATAGCGGTGTTCGACGCACCCGAAGGCAGAGGGCCGTACGGCATCACCAGCACTCCGGCGGGAGAGGTCTATTACGCCTCGCTGGCCGGATCGTTCGTCGGGAGGATCGAGGACGACGACAGCTCGACCGTGGTCGAGCCGCCGACACCGGAGCAGGGGGCGCGTCGGCTTTGGTCCGACTCGCAGGGTCGGATCTGGGTGAGCGAGTGGAACTCGGGGAACCTGAGCCGCTACACGCCGGACACCGGGAGCTGGGACACCTGGCATCTTCCCGGAGACAGCCCCCAGACCTACGCGGTCTACGTCGACGACCTCGACATCGTCTGGGCCAGCGATTTCGGTTCCAACTCGATAGTCCGGTTCGATCCGGCAACCGAGGGGTTCACCGCCTACCCGCTCCCGCACAACCCGGGCAATGTGCGTCAGATCCTGGGGCGGGCCGGTGAGGTTTGGTTCCCCGAATCGGCGGCGGACAGCCTGGCCCTGATCAGGACCCGGGGCTGAGCGGCGGGCCGGGGCGGGGCCGGATATCCTGAAGTCATGAACTTCGTCATCAAGCTGGCAGTCACTGCCTTGGCGGTGTGGATCGCCTTCTCGATCGTGCCCGGGCTCGATTGGACAGGCTCGTTCTGGAACCTGGTCGTCGTCGCTCTCCTGGTCGCCCTGGCCAATGCCATCGTCAAGCCGGTGTTGGTCCTGCTCAGCCTTCCCATCGTGATCCTGACCATGGGTCTGTTCCTGTTGATCACCAACGCCCTGGCCCTCCAGCTGGTGATCTGGCTCTCCGAGCCGGAGCGTCTCGACCTCGGCATCACCTCCACCGGGTTCTTCTGGGCCACCTTCCTCGGCGCCCTGGTCATCTCCCTGGTCCGGTTCGTGGTCGAGCGGCTGGTCAAGGTGGACTGAACCCGCGTTCCTAATGCAGGGCGTCACGGATACGTGACGCGGTGCATAACGTTCGCCCTCAGTCCTCCCAGGACCGGATCCGGTCGATGTGGAAGCGGATCAGGACCGGGTACTCCGAGGCGAACTCCGGAGGCGTCCAACCGAGCCTGACGATCTCACCTTCGTACTTGGCCAGATAGGACGGGACCTCATGGGCCGGGGTGGGGGAACGGTCGATGGCGGCGGTGCCCTCCAAAGTGGCGATGCGGTCCCCCGTCTGATCGCCACGAAGGTTGAAGGCCACCTTCGGGTTGGCGTCGAGGTTGCGCAACTTGCGCGCTGCAGCCTGGCTATAGACGAGCAGGTCGTCGCTGTCTCGAAGGAACCAGACGACAGAGCTCTGCGGCTGACCGGTCGGCGAGACCGTGGTCAGCCAACCGACGAGCTCATGGTCCAGCTCGTCGGCGAGCTCCGGTCTCGTTGCGAACATGGCGAGACCATACCCGGGCCATCAGGGGCTCTCGCCTCAGGTGTCGACAACGACGGCCGCCTCCCCGTAGACCTGAATGCCGGTCCGGTTGGCCACGATCTCGCCGGAGTCGAGGTCGATCACATCGACCTGCTGAACGGTGGAGTAGGAGGTGACATAGGCGAAAGTGCCGTCCTGGCTGAACGAGATCTGTCCCAAGTACTCCTCGCCCTGCGCCGGCGGATGATGAGCGATCACGTCGAGATCGGCCGGATCGATCAGAAAGACGCCGGAGGGCTCCACCGAGTAGGTGGTGGGACCGCTCTCCTCGGTGTAACCGGTGGCCAGCAGATGCCGCCCGCCCGGCGACATGAACACGACCGAGATCGGGGCTTCGAGTCGATCGACGATCTGCCAGGAGCCGGTATCGACGGCCACTATGCCGGAAGGGGTCGTGAGCGAAGTCGGGGAGTCCACAGACTGGACGAATCCCCCGATCGAGCCGGCCACATACATCACCGTGCCGTCGTGGCCGAGCACTGCGGTCCGTCCTGTTGTGGCCCAGAGATCGGCATCGTTCGACTCGCTCTCTGTGACCTGGCCCCCATCGTCGGTCGCTGGTCCGAAACGATGTTGTGATATCTCCCCGGTGTCGAGGTCGAACTCGGTGACGAGGTCGTCGACGGCATGCACGACCAGGATTCGCCCCTTGCTTTCGTCCCAGACGACGGCCGGATAGGAGTCGACCACGCCGGTCTGCCCATTGCCCAGGTCGACCAGCTCGGCGGCGCCGATCCCGGTCCCGGGCAGCTCCGTCTCGCTGATAGCTCCGGTCGACTGATCGACTGAGATCACGATCAATGTGCCCTGGCGTGATGAGGTGTCGTAGTTCTGGCCGGGGAGGACGATCCGATCCCCGTGCATGAGGGGGGCGTCCCAAGGCGAGAAATCAGACGGGAGTTCGGCCACGGTCTCCGGCTGATCGAACCCGACGCCGGTGCGCATCAGCCGGGGACTGGGGGCCTGGAAGAGGTAGGTGTGGATGACGCCATCGTCGGACACGCTCATTGGTGAGCCGCTGAGTTGCGTCCATTCTCCGACCACCCTCCATTCGGGGAGATCGATGAGACGAACGCCTTCGTTCAATCCGGAGTCGTTGCCGAAGAGAAGTGCCAGCCATCTCGCGTTCGGCGAGCTGACCCCCACGCTCCAGTCACTCATCGGGATCGGATCCAACTCAGGCTGCGGATCGAGTGTGCGCGGGTCGACCCGGTAGGCGGCGGAAGTCTCCACGTCGACCGTCGTGCTGGGGGCGGGGCGCGCTCTGGTCGTCGGAGTCAGATCGCCGATGCTCGGGGTCGGCGCGAACACGTCGGGTGCGACGGTGTCATCGGCGGCCGTGGTCCCGGTGCAGGCGACGAGGATCAGGGCACACGCGACAAGTGCGACCAGCGATTGGCTTGACGCCATGACTCGGCTCCAGGGTCAAGGCTATCAACGGCGCTGCTTGCATCCCGGTTCCGGTGTTTGTTATGCACTCCGTCACATATCCGTGACGTCCTGCATTAGGAAGGCGGTTACTTCTTCTTGGCCAGGTCCCCGAGGATCTGTTGGGAGGCGAAGCGGCCGGGGGCGCCCATGACGCAGCCGCCGGGGTGGGTGCCCGAGCCGCATTGGTAGTAGCCCTCGATCGGGGTTCGGTACTGGTTCCAGCCGGGGGCGGGACGGAAGAAGAACATCTGGGGGGCGAGGAACTCGCCGGCGAAGATGTTGCCCTCGCTCAGCCCGACCACCCGCTCGATGTCGAGAGGGGTGACCACCTCCCGGTGGAGGACCAGGTCGCCGAAGCCGGGGAAGAACCCCTCCAGGGTCTTCTGCACCACGTCGCCGAACCTGTCCCGCTCGGCGTCCCAGTCGCTCTCCCTGAGGTGGTAGGGGGCGTACTGGATGAAGCAGGACATCACCGCCTTGCCCGGCGGGGCCATGTCAGGGTCGACGTTGGACTGGATGCAGCCGTCGATGTAAGGCTTCTGCGAGTACCACCCGTACTTGGCGTCGTCGAACGCCCGCTCCAGGTAGTCGAGGGAGGGGCCCATGTTGATGAAGCCCCGGTAGTGATCGGAGCGCCCTTCCAGACCGGGATAGGTGGGGTTGGAGTCGAGGGCGAAGTTGACCTTGGCCGACGTGCCCTGGAATTTGAAGCGGCGGATGTTCTCGACCAGGTCGGTGGGCAGCTCCCTCGGGTCGACCAGGTCCATGAAGGTGCGGCGGGGGTCTACCGAAGAGACCACAGTCTTCGCCGCGAGCTCGGTGCCGTCCTCGAGGACCACCCCTGTGGCCTTCCCGTTCCTGGTGACGACGTGGTCCACCGGCGATTCGAGACGGATCTCGGCGCCGAACGCCTGCGCGGCCCGGGCGAGCACCTGGGTGAAGCCGCCGTTGCCCCCCTTGTGGAACGCCCAGGCCCCATAGGCACCGTCGTGCTCGCCGAAGGAGTGGTAGAGCAGGACCAGCCCCGAGCCCTGCGACCTGGGGCCGACCTTGGTCCCGATGATGCCCGAGGAGGCGAGGAGCCCCTGCATGATGTCCGACTCGAAGTAGTCCTCGAGGATGTCGGCGGCGCTCCCGGTGGTCAGGCGAATCAGGTCGTGGAGCACGCCGGCGGGCAGGTCGGCCAGATATGCGCCGATGGCGGCCATCCGGGCCCGCTCCTCGGGGTCCTTGGAGGTGATGTCGGGCGGGATCGAATCCATCAGCGGCCGGATGGCATGGACCACCTGCTCCATCATGTGCCCATAGGCGTCGTAGGCGTCGGCGTCGTGCGGGGAGTGACGGGAGATCTCGTGGTGGTTCTCGTTCTTGTCCTGCCCGAGGAGGAGGTAGTCCCCGTCTTCGGTAGGAGCGAAGGTGGAGGGCATGAGCAAGGGCATGAACCCGTGCTTGGTCAGTTCGAGCTCGTGGATGATCTCGGGGCGAAGCAGGCTGAGGGCGTAGGAGAAGGTGGTGAAGCTGAACCCGGGGTGGAGCTCTTCGGTGATGGCCGCCCCGCCGACCAGGTGGCGTCGCTCCAGGATCAGGGTGTCGAGCCCTGCCCTGGCCAGATACGCCCCGTTGACCAGCCCGTTGTGCCCGCCGCCGATCACGATGGCGTCGTACTTTCTCTTCTCTGGCATCGGGTACCTCAGGCTGTCTTTCGTGGCGGGTTGAAGAAGGGAAGCCGGCTCACATTGGCCTTGACCACGTCGTAGCGGTGGTCGATGGTCACCTCGAGCCCCACCTCGGTGCCGACCGCGGCGTGCTCGGGACGGACCCGTGCGATCCCGACGTGACGCTGGGTCATCGGCGAGTAGACGAAGCTCGGGGTGTACCCGATCCGCTCCAGCTTCTCGTCGTAGATCATCATCCCCCCGTGCTCGGGGGTGTGGTCCTTGGGCGGGACCAGGCTTCGCTCGTTGTAGACCCGGTTCCAGTCCTCCCAGTCGACGGTGATCCCCACCGTCTTCCATCGGGAGGTGCCTTCCTTCAGCTCGCGCTCGATGGCGCGGCGGCCGATGAAGTTGCGATCGTCGCTCTCCAGGTCGCGCAGCATCCAGCCCAGGCCGAGCTCGTGCGGAGTGGTGCGCTGGTCGTCGTTCCAGGCATACCGGGAGGAGTGGAAGTCGACATCGATCAGCACGAGCCCGGCCTCGATGCGGGCGATGAGCAGGGCGGTCTGCCCGGCCGGGATCACCCCATAGGGTGCGGCAACCTCGAAGAGGGCGTCCCAGACGCCGACTGCGTCTCCACGCTCGACCCAGATCTCGTAGCCGAGGTCTCCGGTGTAGCCGGTCCGGGAGATGGTCACCGCGGCAGTGCCGATCTTTGCCGGGGTGAGATGGAAGTAGCCGATCTCCGTCATTTCCGGGGCGAGTTGCTGGAGGATCTGGCGGGCATAGGGGCCTTGCAGGGCGAGTGCCCCGTATTCGTCGGAGACATCTTCGATTGCGACCGCCATCGCACCGGCCAGGTCCTGGAGATAGGCCATGTTGGGCTCGGCCGCGGTGAGCAGGAACTCGTCTTCGGAGTGTCGCAGGATCACCCCGTCCTCGACCACCCATCCGGCGTCGTCACACCAGACCGTGTAATGCGCCTGCCCGGGCCGGCACTTCCGGATGTCCCGGGCCAGCACGCCGGCGAGGAAGGTCTCGGCGTCTTTCCCCGTGATCCAGTACTTGTAGAGGGGGGAGGTGTCGATGACGGCGGCCGAGTTCCTGATCGCGAAGTACTCGAACTTGTCCGACATCTGATATCGATCGGTGGCCAGATACCCGGACCAGTGGCTCCACAGACCGGTCTGGTTGGCCTGGCTGGTCCTGGGGTGGAACGGCGTCTCTCGGATCATGTCGGCTGCCTCGATTCTGGTCCGGCCACTGTAATCCCGGTTGTCTGAATCGTCATTCAGGTTTGGCTCGCACCCGGTCCACAGCCCCGCTCCCAACGACCGTGGAGATGGCACGTGTCCCGATTCGACGCATCGGTCGGCTCGAGGGGATACATTCCCGAGGTCAAACCTGAACGGAGAGTCAGAGTCATGAGACGGATAGTCGTGTTGCTGCTCGTTGCCCTGGTCGCAGTGTCACTTGCCCCAGTTGTCTCGGCCCAGGAGGATGACGACCAGGTCACCCTCCGCATCGGGCTGACCCAGGATTGGGAGACCTTGAACCCGACGTCGGGTTTCGCGGTCAGTGAGTACGAGGTCTGGAACGTCCATTACGCCACCTTGACCGACAAGGCGGCCGACGACTTCGAGACCTCACCCGGCCTGGCCGAGTCGTGGGAGGAGGTGGAGCCGGGCATCACCTACACCTACACCCTGCGAGAAGGCCTGCTCTGGTCCGATGGTGAGCCCCTCACCGCCGAGGACGTGGCCTGGAACATCAACACCGCCCGGGATCAGGGCTGGGACAACATGATCTCCACCGTGGCCAACATCGAGGCCACCGTGGTCGACGAGCGCACCGTCCAGCTCACGTCTTCGGTGCCCGACCCCAAGCTTCCCACCATGGACGTCTACCTGGTGCCTCAGCACATCTGGGAACCGATCGCCACCGACTACGACGCCGCCACCCAGTATGCGGCCGAAGACGGTGTCGGGAGCGGGCCGTTCGTCGTCAGCGAGTTCACCAAGGGCCAATCGGTGGTCATGGACGCCAACCCCAACTACTGGGGATGGGAGGGTGAGGAGCCCCCCTACGACCGGGTGATCTTCCAACTGTTCGAGAACCCCGACGCCATGGTGGCCGCTCTCCAGCAGGGCCAGCTCGACGCGGCGCATGGCTTCCCGGCCGGCTCCTGGGAGTCGCTCGAGGCCGACCCTGACATCGAGGTTGTCGCCGGCCAGCAGGGCGGGTTCGACGAGATCGCCATCAACGGCGGGGCCGCCGAGGGCCAGCCCCATCCCGCCCTTCTCGACGTGAACGTGCGTCGGGCCATATCCCACGGCATCGATCGGGAAGCGGTGATCGAGGACCTCTGGTTCGGGCTGGCCGACCCGCTGGAGACGATGAGCCCGTCGGCGGACCCCAAGTGGCTTCCCGAGATCCCCGAGGAGAACCGGCTGGGCTACGACCCGGACCGGGCCAACCAGATCCTCGACGAGGGGGGCTACCTCGACAGCGACGGGGACGGGGTGAGGGAGATGCCCGACGGGTCGAACCCGATCGTCATCCGTCATGCGGTCAACACCGACGGTGACCTCGCCGGCCCGATCGGAGAGTTGATGGTGGGCTGGATGGAGGACATCGGGATCGGGGTCACCCTGGAGTCGTACGACCAGGACGCCCTGTTCTCGGTGATCGTCGAGGGCACCTACGACACCTTCTTCTGGGGCTGGGTGCCCTTCGTGGATCCCGACCCGATGCTCTCCTACTTCACCGAGGCCGAGTTGGGCAACTACAACGACGCCAACTGGTTCGACCCCGAGTTCGATGCCATGTATCTCGCCCAGAAGGAGGAGATCGACGAGGAGGAGCGGATCGCAATCGTCCACGACATGCTCACCCTGTTCCACGACGCCGCCATCTACATCCCCATGTATCTCGGCCCTGACCTGCAGGCCTATCGCACAGACACCTTCGAAGGCTGGGTGAAGCAGCCTGCCGAGATCGGCCCGGTCATTTTCACAAACTCCTCGCCCAGCTACGCCCGCCTCAGCCCGATCGGGGCCGAGGGCGGCGGGTCCGACGACGGGATCAACTGGCTCCTCTGGGGCGGGATCGCCGCCGGGATCGTGGTCCTGGCCGCGGTGTTCCTGATCACCCGACGCACCGCCTCCAGGGACGAACGGGAGTGACCAGCTGACCGTCGGACAACAGAGAAGGCGGGGGCGAGGGCGACTCATCGCGCGGAAGGTGCTGGGGTCGTTGCTCACCCTCGTCTTCGTCCTGGTGTTCAACTTCCTGTTGTTCCGGGTGGTGCAGACCGATCCGATCGGCTCGTTGTTCCGGGGAAGGAACGTCCCGCAGGCCACTCTGGACAACCTGCGTGAATCGTTCGGTCTCGACCAGTCGCTGGGCACCCAGTTCGTCTTCTACCTGAGGGAGACGGCACAGCTCAACTTCGGTCTCTCCTATCAGAGCCGTCAGCCGGTGTGGGACGAGATCGTGTCCGCGGTGCCGGCGACGGTCGCCCTGGTCGGGGTCTCTTCCGTCCTCTCCGCCGTCATAGGCACCGCGGCCGGAGTCATCGCCGCCTGGCGCCGCAACACCTGGAAGGACCACACCATCACATCGGGGACGATGGTGTTCTACTCGATGCCCGACTTCTGGCTGGGGATGATCCTCCTCGTCTTGTTCGCCGTGGTCCTGGGGTGGTTCCCGGTCGGGGGCGTGGCCACCGCCGGCTCCAATGCCACCGGCTTTGCCCTCCTCCTCGACCAGCTACGGCACATGTTCCTGCCCGCCCTCACCCTCACCCTCGCCTACCTCGGCGAGTACACCCTGGTGACCAGGAGCTCGTTGCTGGATGTGATGGGGGAGGACTACCTGACCGTGGCCCGGGCCAAAGGCCTCCGTGACGTGGTTGTCCGCAACCGTCATGCGGTGCCCAATGCGCTGCTCCCGGTGGTCACCCTCACCGCGATCAACTTCGGCTTCGTCCTGTCCGGCGCGATCGCAGTGGAGGCTGTCTTCTCCTGGCCCGGGCTGGGCAAGGCAACCGCAGATGCGATCCGGGGGCCCGACCTCCCCATGCTCCAGGGTCTCTTCCTCCTGTTCAGCGCGGCCGTGATCGTGTTCAACCTGATCGCCGACCTCACCTACTCCTGGCTCGACCCCAGGGTGGAGACATGACCAGCATCGCCATGCAACGCCGACGGGCCACGGTGGGCCGGGTGTGGCGACAGTTCCGCGCCTCGCGGCAGGGGATGATCGGTCTCGCCGTACTCGCCGTGTTCGTCATCGTCGCCCTGGCCGCCCCTCTCCTCGCCGACGTCAGGGAGCTGAACCCGGTGTATGCCCGCGGAGCCGGCAACCCGCAATGGGGCACACCGGGCCAGTTTCCCCCGCTCGGCACCGACCACATCCGGCGCTCGGTGTGGGCCCAGTTCGTGTGGGGCTCCCGGGTCAGCCTCTTCGTCGGGCTCGCCGCCACGGTGCTCACCATCAGCATCGGGTCGGTGGTCGGCATCGTCTCCGGCTTCCTGGGCGGGAAGGTCGACGGTCTCCTGATGCGAATCACCGAGTGGTTCCTGGTCATCCCGTTCCTGCCGCTGGCCATCGTGCTCGCCTCGGTCCTGGGCCGGTCGGTGTGGAACATCATCTTCGTCATCGGTATCACCTCCTGGCCCTCGACGGCGAGGCTGGTCCGGGCCCAGGTGCTGACGGTGAAACAGCGGCTGTTCGTCGACCGGGCCCGCTCGCTCGGCGCCAGCGGAACCCACATCGTCGGCCATCACATCCTCCCCAACGTGAGCGGTCTGATCTTGGCCAACGCCACGCTCGCGGTCCCGATCTCCATCCTGACCGAGACCACGCTCGCCTTCCTCGGGCTGGGCGACCCCTCTGCAGCTTCTTGGGGCAAGACCCTGGAAGAGGCCTTTGTCAACGGGGCCATGGTCCGCAACGCCTGGTGGTACTTCCTCCCCGCCGGGCTCGGGATCCTCGCCGTGGTGCTCGCCTTCACTCTGATCGGGCGCACTCTCGAGGAGATCGCCAATCCCCGTCTGAGCAGGGGACGATGAGCGAGCCGCTCCTCTCGATCAGGGACCTCACCGTCACCTACCACGGTCATGGCGGAGCGGT
Source organism: Acidimicrobiia bacterium (assembly GCA_036374915.1). GTDB lineage: Bacteria > Actinomycetota > Acidimicrobiia > Spongiisociales > ZC4RG35 > JARDZU01. Next base: position 18,180 of record DASUSU010000156.1, read on the forward strand.
GCCGGCGGTGCGCGGGGTCAGCTTCGACATCGAGAGAGGCGGGTCGATCGGGCTGGCCGGGGAGTCGGGGTGCGGCAAGTCCACCCTGGCCAACTCGTTGCTCCGGCTGCTCCCCCCCGAGACCGAGGTGACCGGCACGATCATGCTCGACGGGAAGGACGTGCTCGGGCTCAGCCCGGGTGGGCTGAGGGCGGTGAGGTGGACCTCGGGGGCGATCATCTTCCAGGGCGCGCTGCATGCGCTCAACCCGGTGCAGACGGTGGGGGACCAGATCGCGGAGCCGATGCTGATCCACGAGACCGAGCCCGATGAGGGGGCGGCCCGGGTTCGGGTGGTCGAGCTGCTGCGAAGGGTCGGTCTCCCCGAGGCCCGGGCCGACTCCTACCCGCACCAACTCTCCGGGGGGCAACGGCAACGGGTTCTGATCGCGATGGCCCTGGCCTGTGACCCACATCTCCTCATCGCCGACGAGCCGACCACCGCCCTCGACCTCATGGTCCAGGCCCAGGTGCTCGACCTGCTCGACGACCTCAAGCGGGAGCGCGAGCTGACCCTGCTCTTCATCACCCACGACCTCTCGGTCCTCACCTATGCCTGTCAGCGCCTCGCCGTGATGTACGCCGGGCGCATCGTCGAGGAGGGCCCGGCATGGCAGGTGTTCGAGAACGCAGCCCATCCCTACACCCGGGCCCTGGCCGCCGCATTCCCCACGATCGGGGACCTCTCGTCGCGGATGGCTCCCTCCGGGCTGGGCGGGGACCCACCCACGCCGGGCAACCTTCCCGTGGGGTGCCCGTTTCACCCCCGCTGCCCACTGGCCCGTGACGAGTGCCGTCTGGCCGAGCCCGCCCTCCGCGTCTCGGGACCGGGAAGGAGCGCCGCTTGCATCCTGGTATGACCCCGCTGGTGGAAGTCGATGACCTCCACGTCCACTTCGGGGAGGCTCGAGCCGTCGACGGCGCCTCGCTCCAGGTCATGCCGGGGGAGGTGCTCGCACTCGTCGGCGAGTCCGGCTCGGGCAAGACCACGCTGATCCGGGCCATCCAGGGCCTGCAGCCGCCCACGTCGGGGACGGTGACGGTGGAAGGGCAGCCTCTCGACGCCAAGAGGAAACGTGAGATCCAGACCATCTTCCAGAACCCTGCGGTCCAGATGGTGTTCCAGGACCCGACCGGGGCGCTCAACCCGCGGCAGACCATCTACGAGATCGTGGCCGAAGGTCTCAGGATCCAGCACAGCAAGGGTGACGAGAAGGCGCTGGTGGCCGGAGCCCTCTCCCGGGCCGGCCTCCGGCCGCCGGAGCGCTTCTTCCAGTTCTATCCCCACGAGATATCGGGAGGACAGCGACAGCGTGTCGTCATCGCCGGAGCCATGGTGATGGAGCCCCGTCTCCTCCTCGCCGACGAGCCGGTGGCCAGTCTCGACGCTTCCATCCGTGGCGAGATCCTGGCTCTCATGCGACATCTGGTCGACGAGACCGGGCTCGCAATCCTGGTGGTCACCCATGACCTCGGTCTGGCATGGAACATCGCCGATCGGGTGGCGGTGATGTACCTGGGCCGGATCGTCGAAACCGGGCCCACCGAGCAGATCCTGGAGGATCCCAAGCACCCCTACACCCGGGCGTTGCTCTCGGTGGTGCCCGAGACCAAGGAGATGGAGCAGCAGATCCTGGTCGGGGAGATCCCCGACCCGGCACGCATCCCGTCCGGCTGCCGATTCCACCCCCGTTGCCCGCTGCTCCAGTCGGGCACCCTCCCCGACTCGATCGCATCCCGATGCCCCGCCGACGATCCGGGACCGGTCCCGGGCGATGCCGTGTCAGCCGCGGCCTGTTGGGCGGTCCCGTCGGCTCAGCGGGCTCACACCATGTAGGAGCGGACCGGGTCTTCCTCACCGAGGATGGGTCGGTCGGCCGCGAAGGGAGCGATGTCGTGGGGGGTCCCCCCGTCGAGGGCGAGGTCGGTGAGGATCCGGCCCAGCAGTGAGGCGAACTTGAAGGCGTGGCCCGCCCCGACCGCGGTGTAGACGTTCTCGGTCCCCGGCACCCGGTCCACGACGAAGTCGCGGTCCGGGGTCAGCGTGTAGAGACAGGTCTTGGCCAGATGGACCGCGCCGGACGCCCCCGGGAGATGCCGCCCGACGAAACGTCGCACCCCGTCGGTCACGTCGGCCCTGGGCTCGAAGCTGCGAGTGTCGGGGTCGGTGACGATCTCGCATCGGTCCCAGGCGATCTTGACCGCGGGCTCGCCGAAGACCGGGAAGCCGTAGAAGGACGGCTCGTCCATCCAGATCCAGATCGGGAACCGGGACGGTGCGAACAGATTCGGGTCGGCCGACTTCAGATAGACCACCTGCTCCAGAGTCACCTCGAGCGGGAACCGCACCCCGAGCATGCCCAGCACCTGGTTGGTCCATGCCCCGGCGGCCACGATCAGGGAACCGACCCGGTGCGCCCTCCCCTCGATGACGATCTCCACCTCGCCGTCGACCTCCCGGACTCCGCCGACCGTGGCATGGTCGAGCAGGGTCGCCCCGCGCTCGACGGCGAGCCGGCGATGGGCCGCATTGGCTCGTGACGCCATGGCAATCCCGGAGCTCTCCTGGAACAGGGCGGTGACATCGTCGTCGAGATGCCACTGGGGCCATCTTCTCATCACCTCGCCGGCATCGAGCTCCTCGAAGCGGACCCCGGCGGTGGTCATCGAGGAGCGGTAGTCGTCGAGGCCTATCGATGCCCCGGCCGGGGCGAGATCCAGTCCTCCTGTCTTCAGCACCAGCTGCTCGCCGGAGTCGGCCTCGACCTGTTCCCACGACCGGTATGCGGCCCTGGCCAGCTCCACGTAGACGGGGGTGTGGTAGGAGAGCCGGATGATCCGGCTGTGGTCCTCCGAGCCGCCCCGGGCATGTCCCGGCTCGAACTGCTCGACCCCGAGGATGTCTTTCCCCAGGCGCTGAGCCGCCCAGTAGGCGGCTGCGCTGCCTATTCCGCCGAGACCGAGCACAGCCACCCGGTAGTCGGTCACATCAGCTCATCGAGATAGCGCCGGATGTCCTTCGAGTAGTCCTCCATCGGGGCGTAGAAGCCGGTGGTGAACCGACGCGAGCTCATCCCTCGCTGAACCGACTCGCACACCTTCCAGTCCTGCCGGTTGACCAAGTCCCAGAAGTCGACCGCGTCGGACGGGTCGAAGTCGGGGCGGCTCATCTCGTCACGATGGAACAGGAAGTCGCAGACCACGGTGGTCGACCCGGGGCCCCGGGGCCACAGGGTGAAGGCGGCGACGTGGTCGGCGGAGAGGCTGAGCATGAGATTGGGGTAGACCAGCTGGCCCTTGTGCCTCTCCTGCTCCTCGGGACTGAGCCCGGGGAAGGGCCGACGGTTGCTGGTTCCGCTGGCAGTGAAGGTCCAGGCGCCGTCCCGATGGGGTATCCCGCCTTCCCAGTCGAGATCCGAGCCCCCGCGGCGGCGAAATGCGGGTACCAGCTCGACCAGTTCCGGGTGAACCGGTCCGCAGTGATAGCACTCGTTGTAGTTCTCCACGATGGCCTTCCAGTTCGACTGAACCGGGTAGACGATCCGGGCGGCCACCCTCAGGTCGGTGAGCGGGTAGTTGGCGAGGTAGGACTCCGTCTCCTGGAATTGGGTGGCCAAGGGAGGAGCCTGGTCGGGGGAGAGATTGACCCAGACGAAACCGCCCCAGGTCTCGATGCCGACGTGGTGGAGGGGGAGGTCCTCCTTGCGCAGGCCGTCGGATTCGTCGAGGAAGGGGGCGGCTCGAAGCCTCCCGTCGAAGGAGTAGGTCCAGGCGTGATAGGGGCATTGGATCGAGCCCTGGAACCGACCGGAGGCGCCGATCCGGGTTTGGGAAGGCTTGCCCACCGCGTCGGTGAGCTGCGAGCCGCGATGACGGCACAGGTTGATGTAGGAGACGAGCTCACCGCTGCGGTCCCGGGTGACCAGCACCGACTCCCCGGCCACTTCGCAGACCAGGTGATCACCCGGCTCGGGCACCTCCTCCACGCGCCCGACGCAGAACCACTGCGTCGAGAAGACACGGTCCACCTCCCGGGCGTACCAGTCCGCCTCCACGTAGCAGTCGCGATGAAGGGTCGGATCCACCGGCGGAGATTACTTGAACGGTGGTTCAGGCCCACTCTCTGGGGATCGTCTCCTCCCAGGTCCTGGAGAAGACTTCCCGTTCGTCGTGAGCAGCGTTGAGCACGATGACGAGACGGAAGTTGGCATCGTCACCGGTCAACTCGAGGCTGCCCTTGGTGCTCACCTTCCAGCCGGTCCGCTCCAGGGTCACCTCACCGTCGGATCGAGCCCGGGTCGAGGTCGGATCGTCCTCGGAGACGCTGATCGACCAGGTCTCGTCGGAGGTGTAGGTGAGCCCGGACCGCTCCGGCAGCTCTTGACGCGAGTAGCGGTGGCGTTGGTAGGTGACGGTTTCTCCGTTGCGGAGCACCCGGGCGTGGCTCCGTTCCTCGTCGACCAGCCCGGGGGGAGACGGGGGAGGGGGCGCCGCGGGGATCGGGAGGGTCCCGGCATCGTCTCGCATCGGGACCGTGGGCAGGAGGAGCCGGGACCGGTCCGGGTCGACGTCGAGGGTGAAGCCGGCACCAGGTGGCCATACCACCGGGAAGTCGGCCCCGGCCAGGGCGAGTCTCAGCTTCCAACCCGGAGCCAGGACCGCCGAGGTCGCCATCAAGGGGAAGCGGACCGTCATCGGCCGGCCCGGGGACACCGGGACGGGATGGGACAGATCGTCGGGGAAGACGAGATTCCGGTTCCCCCGTGTGATCAGGTGCCCGACACCATCGGGCGAGACCGCGGAGAGCCGCGCCGCGATCATGCCCACCGCAGCGCTGCTCGTGACCGTCACCTCCACCTCGGGCGTGCCCAGGATCTCCACCGGCTCCTCGAGCGGCGTCGTCTCGAAGCTGATCGACCGGGCGTCGTCCTCGCTGGAGTCGGTGCTCCCCGTCCCGGCCCGATCCCAGGCGGGGGCGTGGAGACCGACCGTCTGCGGGCCCGACCAGGTTCGGTTGTGATGGCGGGTGGCGGCCAGCGGGATCTCGAGCAGGGTGCGGTCGGTCGGGGGCCAGGATGCCTCCGACCGCCAGTGCCCCGAAGTGGGCGGATGGTCGAATGGAGGTCGGGTCGGTCCGTCGAAGGGCGCCCCGGTCCGGATGAAGACGGTGAGGGCGGGCATGTCCATCACCCCGTTGTCGTCGCCGCGCAGATGGTGCCCGAACCATCGGGCGAGGAGGTCGAGATGATCGAGGGTGGGGCCGGGACATCCGGTGGCCGGCCGATAGTGCCCCCAGGGGCCGATCACGGTGCGGGTGGGGCAGGTCAGGTGCTCGGCGAGGGCCAGCATCCCGTCCACGTAGCCGTCGACCCAGCCCCCGATCAGCAGCGTCGGGCACTGGATTGCGGAGTAGTCGGCGCAGGGCGAGCCGTGCAGCCAATATTGGTCGCGGAACTGGTGGCGGAGCCAGGTCCCCGGCCATTGCGGTGTCCTCTCCAGACGGTCGATCCATTCCTCGAACCATCCCTCGCCGACGATGTCGGGGTCGGGAGGGAGGGCATTGCACAGCACCATGGAGGGAGGCCAGTCCACCTGCTCCTGGGCGTGGAGCGATCCGCCGGTGTAGTGGACGTCGCAGGCGAAGCGATCGTGGGTGGCGTGGACCGGGGCGATCGCCTTGAGCCGGGCAGGTCGCAGCATCGCGGTCTGCAGTGAGCTGAATCCTCCCCACGACACCCCCCACATCCCCAGATTCCCGTTGCACCACTCCTGGCCGGCCAGCCAGTCGAGCACCGCCAGCGTGTCTTGTTGCTCCCGTGGCACGTACTCGTCGGCGATGATCCCGGTCGAAGCCCCGGTGCCCCTGATGTCGATGCGGACGCCGGCGAAACCCCGCTGGGCCAGATAGGCGTAGGTCGACCAGTCGGGGGAGTAGAAGGCGTCGTCCTTGCGGTAGGGGAGCGACTCGACCACGGTCGGATAGGGCCCGTCGTTGTCGGAGTCGGGCTGGTAGACGGTGAGGGCGATGCGGGTTCCGTCGTCCATGGGGACGAACACCCGGCGGTCGATGCGGACCGGGTACTCCGGTGTCTCCTCTGGCACGGCGGGACAATATCGAAGCTGGTTATCGTCGCCGCCGATGCCCGCCGCCGCCTCACCCCGTCGAGTGATCGTGGTCGGGGCCGGGGTCGCCGGTCTCACCGCGGCGCGGCGGCTGACCGAACAGGGGGTCGAGGTGCTGGTGCTCGAGGCGAGGAGCCGGGTCGGGGGCCGGGTCTGGTCGCACCGGCTTCCCAACGACGAGATCGTCGAGTTGGGCGGGGAGTGGATCTCCACCTCCCAGACCCCGGTGATCGAGCTCGCCGCCGAGCTCGGGCTCGGTCTCGTCGACACCGGGATGGATTTCATCACACGCGATCCGGTGGGTGGCCCGGTCATCCCCGACGACGAGCACGAGCGTCTTGGACGAGCCCTGGCCGCGCGCATGGAGGAGCTCGGGCCCGAGCGGTTGGCGGAGATGACCGTGGCCGACCTGCTCGCCGGGGTCGAACAACCGGGGGCGGCCGGGGTGGTGCTGCGCTCCCGTCTCGCCGGCACCGCCGGGGCGCAGCTCGACCAGGTCTCGGCCGGGGAGATCGGCGAGGAGTTCGGGGTGGGAGACCAGGGTTCCTACGTCCGGATAGACGGCGGCAACGACCGGCTGGCCAAAGCCCTCGCCGCAGGTCTCGAGCTTCGTCTCGACACCGAGGTCGTCTCGATTCAGCAGCGGGTCGCTGGAGTCGGCGTAGCCACGAGGAACGAGGAGCTCGGGGCGGAGGCCGTGGTCCTTGCCCTTCCGCTGCCCGTCTTGAGACGTCTGGTCTTCGAGCCGGCCCTCCCCGACGACTTGGCCCTGGCCCTCGATCGCCTCCGCATGGGGAAAGGGGTCAAGGTGGCGGCGCCCACCGGCGAGGAGCCGCCGATGTTCCGGAGACAGGACACCGACATTCCCGCCTGGTATTGGACCGGGCTCGAGCCGACCGGGTCGGTGCGGAGAGCGGTGACCGGGTTCGCCGGCACCGGGCCGGGGGTGACGTCCCTGCTGAGCGAGACGATGGCCAGGCTGGCCAGGGCGGCGCCGGAGGTCGGTCTGGGCGTCCCCGTCGTCGCCGACTGGGTCTCCGATCGGTTTGCCGGAGGGTCGTATTCGGTGATCGGGCCCGGTCAGCGTGGTCTGCTCGAGTCGCTTGCCCGACCCTGGGGGAGGGTGTTCTTCGCCGGCGAGCATGTCAACGGGTCGGGAACCATCGTCGGAGCGATCGAGAGCGGCGAGGCTGCGGCGACCCGTCTCCTCGCCACAGTCCTCTGAGCGCAGGTTTTCTGAACGGTGGTTCAGTCGCCGGTGCTAGCGTCCAATCACACCGATCCCATCACCTGGAGGCGGGTGTGAAACAGCTCTACATCGACGGCAAATGGGTCGACCCGCGCTCCGGGGAGAGCTTCGAGACGCTGAACCCGGCCACCGGCGAGGTCCTGGAAGTGGTCGCGTCGGCCGGTCCCGACGATGCCGCCGCCGCGGTAGCCGCGGCGCGGCGGGCGTTCGACGACGGCACCTGGGGGGCGCAGTCGGCGCCGCGGGATCGCTCAACCCTGTTGTTCAGGGTGGCCGAGATCATCCGCCGCGACCGTGACCGGCTCGCCGAACTGGAGACCCTGGACAACGGCAAGCCGCTCGGCGACTCGTATTGGGACGTGGACGAGGCGGCCTACATGTTCGAGTACTACGCCGGCTGGGCGACCAAGGTGATGGGCTCGATCCCGCCGGTGGGCCCGGAGGCGATGAGCCTGGTGATCAAGGAGCCGGTCGGTGTCGCCGCCCTGATCACGCCGTGGAACTACCCGATCCTGATGGCGAGCCAGAAGGTCGCACCCGCCCTCGCCGCCGGCTGTACCGCCATCCTCAAGCCTGCCGAGCAAACCCCGCTCACCGCCCTCGAGCTGGCCCGCATCCTCGAAGAGGCCGGCGCGCCGCCCGGAGTGTTCAACCTCCTCACCGGTTTCGGCCCCGAGGCCGGGGCGCCCCTGGTCGCCCATCCCGGGGTGGACAAGGTCTCGTTCACCGGCTCGGTGGAAGTGGGCAAGATCATCTCCCGCTCGGCATCGGACACTCTGAAGCGGGTGACCCTGGAGCTGGGCGGGAAGTCACCGAATCTGATCTTCGCCGACGCCGACTTCGCCTCGGCGGTCGAGGGCACCTGCGCCGGGATCTTCGCCAACGCCGGTGAGATCTGCTCGGCGGGGAGCCGGGTGCTGGTGGACAAGGCGATCTACGACGACGCGGTGGCCGCGATGGTCGACAACGCGGCCCGGATCAAGGTAGGCAGCGGGCTCGACCCGGACACCACGATGGGACCCCTGATCTCCTCCGAGCACAAGGAAACCGTGCTCTCCTATGTCGGGTCGGGCCGGGAGACTGCGGAGGTGGCCTATGAAGGCTCGCTTCCCACCGACCCAGGTCTATCCGGCGGCTATTTCATCCCGCCCACCATCTTCACCGAGGTGGCCAACGACGCCACGATCGCCCGCGAGGAGATCTTCGGGCCGGTGATGGCGGTGATCCCGTTCTCCGACGAGGACGAGGCGATCCGGATCGCCAACGACACCAGCTACGGGCTGGCCGCCGCGGTGTGGACCTCGGACGTGAAGCGGGCGATGAAGGTGGCCCGGGGGATCAGGGCCGGTGTGGTCTGGGTCAACGACAGCCAGCCGGCGCCGACCGAGTCGATCTGGGGCGGGTACAAGACCTCGGGGGTGGGGCGCGAGCTGGGCCCCTGGGGCATCGAGTCGTATCTCGAAGAGAAGCAGATCTACCTCAACCTGGGATGAGCAGCCTCCTCACCACCGCCGAGCTGGCACTGCAGGACCGGGCCCGTGCCTTCGTCGACGAGTTGATCCCCTGGGAGGTGGAGGCCGAGATGAACCGGGGAGAGATCCCCGAGGACGTGCTCACCGGGCACAAGGAGAAGGCCCGGGAGCTGGCGCTCACCTCGATCAACATGTCGGAGCGGCTCGGCGGCCCCGGGTACGGAATGCTGGCCCAGGTCCTGATCCAGGAGCAGACCGGTCGGGTCACCAATGCCCTGGGCTGGGTTGTGTCGACCGGGCCTTCCTGGATCGAGGAGGTGGCCACCGACTTCCAGATCGAGAGGTGGATCCGCCCCACCGTCTCCGGCGACATCCACGAGTGCTACGCCATCACCGAGGAGCGGGCCGGATCGGACGTGGACGGGATCGAGGCCACGGCGCGGCGTGACGGCGACGACTACGTCCTCAACGGGGTCAAGTGGCATGTCACCTCGGCCAATCTCGCCTCGTACGTGTTCTTCCAGGCCAAGTTGGCCGATGGCCCCAATGCCGGGCGTCATGTCCTCTTCTTCGTCGACATGGACACGCCGGGCGTGGAGTGCGTCCGGGTCCCCGAGTACACCCATACCTACAGCCACCATCACTGGGAGATGAGCTTCACCGACGTCCGGGTCCCGAGCGAGAACCTGGTGGGCAGCGAAGGCGACGGGATGAGCTTCTCCCATGCCTGGTTTCGCTATGAGCGGCTGATGATCGCGGCCCGGTGTTGCGGGGCGGCGGAGCGTCTCATCACCGAGGCCACGAATTTCGCCGAGGAGCGCCAGGCGTACGGGTCGAGGATCGCCGACTACCAGGCGATCCAGTTCATGCTCGCCGACTCCCTGACCGAGCTGTGGGCGGCACGGCTGATGACCTACGAGACGGCCCGGGCCATCGACGCCGGGGTCGACGTCAAGGTCCAGCACGCCCAGTGCTCCATGGCCAAGTTGTACGCCTCGGAGATGGCGAACCGGGTGGCCGACCGGGCGGTGCAGATCTTCGGCGGGCGTGGGTTCATGCGGGAGAACGTCGCCGAGCGCTTCTACCGCGAGCTCCGCGTCGATCGCATCTGGGAAGGCACCTCCGAGATCCAACGCCTCATCATCGCCGACCAACTCCGCAAACGCGGGGTGGGGCCCCTCACCTGAACGCGGTTACCTCAGCTCGCGGGTGGGGACTTCTGGCACCACGAGGCCCTTGCCCTGGTAGGCGTGGGCGATGATGTTGAGGAATTGGTAGACGGTTCCTTCCCAATTGCTCAGGGGACCGGGGCGGTAGCCACGATTCTTCACCCCGCGCATCACCGACTCACAGGCCGCCCAATCCTCACGGTTGGTGATGTCCCAGAAGTCGACCGCATAGGCGGGGTCGAACCCGTCGCGCTCGAACGCCTCCGGGGGGAAGAGCCAGGAGCACTCGATCTGGGTCTGGTCGACCGAGATCGGGGTGAGTCGATGGGTCATGACGTAGTCGGGATGGAGCGAAAGGAGGAGGTTCGGCATCACCGTCAGGTACCACACCTGGCGGGCCAGCTCGTCGTCCACGTTGCGGAACCTGACCCCGTTGGACGCTCCGTCGAGGGACATGGTGACTGCGTGAGGCTTCAGCTCCATGGTCCCGCCACACCACATCCCGGTCGGAACGTGGTCGTAGCCGCTGTCGGGAGGGGTCACCTCGCACAGCTCTGGGTGGATCGAGGAGCAGTGGTAACACTCGTTGTAGTTCTCGATGATGATCTTCCAATTGGCGTCGACCACGTACGAATGGGTGGCGGCGGTGACCAGTCGCTCGGTCTCATAGGGGGCGGCGATCTCGGCGAGATTGCCGAAATGGCCCTCGATCGGCTGTGCCTTCCCGGACAGGTCGATCCAGACCCATCCCCCGTACACCGCGACCCCGAGATCGATGAGCGGGTAGTCGGCCATGTCGAGGTTGTCGCTGCGGGTGAATTTGGGAGCGGTGCGCAGACTCCCGTCGAACCGGTAGGCCCAGCTGTGATAGGGGCAGCGGATCTGACGGGCATCGAAGGCGTCCCCGATCGGCGCCAGCTCGTGGCCGCGATGACGGCAGACATTGGAGAAGGCGCGCAGCTCCCCGCCGGGGTCCCTGCTCAACAGCACGCCCTCGCCGCCGACTTCGATCGCCCGCAGCTGTCCCGGGCCGACCAGCTCGTCGAGGCGCCCCACGCAGTTCCAGGTCTCCTGCCAGAGGTGCTCTCGCTCCCACGCCAGCACATCGGCGGAGAGGTAGGCGTCGGCGGGGAGGGTGAGGCTCGAGCCGAAGACGTCGAGCACCCTCGTGATCTGATCCTGATCGAGTGGTGCCGGTCTCATTCCCGTTCTCTCCTGCCGCCGCCGTCCCCGCAGTGTATCCTGAACGACGAGTCAGGATACCGAAAGGAAGGTGGCTCATGTCCCCCGGGGACGGGCAAGTCTCGGCTCTCGACGACTTGATCGCAAGCGAAAGGCGCCATTTCCTGGAACGGGCGCCGAAGGCCACCGAGATGGGCGCTCGCGCCAGTCGGTCGCTGGCCGGAGGGGTCACCTCGAGCTGGCAGATCTCGGATCCTCAGCCGATCTGGATAGATCGGGGACTGGGATCCCGGGTCTGGGACGTCGACGGCAACGAGTACGTCGATCTTCACGGGGGATACGGTGTGATGCTCGCCGGGCACGCCCACCCGGCGGTGGTTGCGGCGGTCTCGGATCGGGTCCGCAAGGGCACCCACTTCGCCCAGCCGACCGCCGACGCCATCGTCGTCGCCGAGGAGCTGTCGGCCCGATACGGTTTTCCCCTGTGGCGGTTCGGCAACTCGGGCACCGAGGCGACCATGGACGCCATCCACCTGATGCGTGCCATCACGGGCCGTGACCTGATCATCAAGTTCGAAGGCGCCTATCACGGGCACCACGACACGGTGATGGTCTCGGTCTGGAACGAGGAGGGCCTGGGCTCGGTGCACCGCCCCAGGAGCCTGGCCTCGGGGAGCGGGATACCCCAGGCCATGGTCGATCTCACCCTGGTGGCGACCTTCAACGACCTCGAGGTCGCCCGCGCCCTGTTCGAGGAGAACGAGGGAAAGGTGGCCGGTGTCATCATCGAGCCGATTCTGCAGAACTGTGGCGTGCTCCTTCCCCAGCCGGGCTTTCTCGAGGGTCTGCGCGATCTGGCCCACCAACACGACGCCCTGCTCACCTTCGACGAGGTCAAGACCGGGCTTACCGTCGGCAAGGGCGGCGCCACCAAGCACTACGGAGTCCAGCCCGACATCGTGTGCCTGGCCAAGGCGCTCGGCGGAGGTCTCCCCATCTCCGCCATAGGCGGGAGCGAAGAGGTGATGGGCAATATCGCCGACGGGACCTATGAGCAGGTGGGGACCTTCAACGGCAACCCGCTCTCGATGGCCGCGGCCAGGGCGATGCTCACCGAGGTGATGGTTGACGAGGCCTACCAGCACCTCGCCCACATCCAGAGCCGGATGGAGAAGGGTGCCAACGAAGTGGTGGGGCGTCACAGGCTGACCGCCCACGTCGCGACCGCGGGCGCCAAGGGAAGTGTGATCTACTGCGCCGAGCCGATGCGGACCTATCGCGACTTCCTCGCCGTCGATGGCAGGTATGCCCAGGCCGCCTGGCTGTACCAGTTCAACCGGGGCGTGTTTCTCCCTCCGTGGGGCAAAGGCGAGCAATGGCTCCTCTCGGTGCAGCATTCCGACGAGGACGTGGACCGCTATCTCGAGACCCTCGACGGCTTCGCCTCGATCATCGCCCAATGAGCCGGTCGTAGACTCGCCCGGCTCATGAGCGGCGCCGTCGAACTGGTCGATTTGGAGAAGTGGTTCGGCGATGTCGCCGCAGTCGACCGAATCAGTCTTCGTATCGAGGATGGGGAGTTCTTCTCGCTGCTCGGACCGTCCGGGTGCGGCAAGACCACCACCCTCCGCCTGATCGCCGGGTTCGAGCGCCCCGATGCGGGGGCGATCATGATCGACGGGGCGGACCAGGCGTCGATCCCGCCCCACAAACGCCCGGTCAACACCGTATTCCAGAGCTATGCGCTGTTCCCGCACATGGACGTGGCCGAGAACGTCGCCTTCGGGCTCCGCTACCAGGACGTCGGCAAGACCGAGGAGAGGGCGAAGGTGGGGGCGGCGTTGGAGCGGGTCCGGTTGACCGGGATGGAGAGTCGCAAGCCGACCCAGCTGTCAGGCGGGCAGCAGCAGCGGGTGGCCCTGGCCCGCTCTCTGGTGCTCAACCCTTCGGTTCTCCTCCTCGACGAGCCGCTCGGCGCCCTCGACGCCAAACTGCGCAAGGCCCTCCAGGTCGAGCTGAAGACACTGCAGGAGGACTTGGAGATCACCTTCATCTACGTGACCCACGATCAGGAGGAGGCCCTCACCATGTCCGATCGGATCGCGGTCATGAGCGCAGGCCGGGTGGAACAACTGGGGACCCCTTCGGAGGTGTACGAGACGCCGACATCGAGTTACATCGCCGACTTCCTGGGGATCTCCAACCTGATGCCGGCGCTGTCCACCGGGCCGGGACGGATCGCCGTGGCGGGGCGGGAGATGACCTGTGTGCCCACCGGGGCAGTCAGCGGCGCGGTGACGGTCTGTATCCGGCCCGAGCGCGTCGAGCTGCACCCCCCGTCGTTCGTCGGGGACAACACCCTGTCCGGCGACATCGAGCGTGTGATCTACGCCGGCGCCCTGCTCAACGTGCTGGTGAACATCGCCGACGTGGGCACGATCCAGGTCACCGTCCCGAATCAGGGCGCCGCCTTCGGCTTCGATTGGCCCGACCCTGTCGTCCTCCGCTTCCCCTCCGAGGCCCTGCGGATCGTTTCCACCGGCCCATAGGCCGCGGTGAGATGCCGGCCGATCTCGGCCAGCATCGCGGCCAGTTCGGCAGGTTGGTCGACGGTGAACCGGAAGGGCAGCCCGAGCAGGTATCGGGCCAGCCAGCCGATGTCGTCGGCCCCGATCTCGAGTCGGCACTCCTCGGGCCCGAGATCCTCGAGGGCGCCCACCGTGGCGGGGATCATCCTGGTCGCCGACTCCAGCGGGGTGTGGAGACGCACGATCGCCCGGTGAGCCCATGCCTCGATGGCGATACCGCGCTGCACCATCTCCACCGGGTCGGGCGCCTTGCGCTTGGCCGAGCGCATCCCGGTGGGCTTCGGGTCGTGCACCCGGTCGAGCCGGAAGGTGCGCCAATCGTCCCGGTCGAGGTCGAAGGCGACCAGGTACCAGCGCTGCCCGGTGTGGACCATCCGGTATGGCTCGGCATGTCGCTCGGTGCTGCGCATCTCGGCGTCGGTGTACCCGAATCGGATGCGGATGCCGCTTCGGATCGCCGAGGCGGCGATGGCGAGGGCGTTGTGGTCGACTCGGGCCGACGGCTGTCTCGCTGTGCTGACGGTGGCCACCGACACGTCCTCGAGCCGGCTGCGGAGCCGGGGCGGGAGGACATGTTCCAGCTTGGCCAGGGCGGAGAGGGATGCATCCTCGAGCCCTCCCACCGCCGCGGTGGCGGCCACCCGGAGACCGACTGCCACGGCCAGGGCCTCCTCGTCGTCGAGCAGAAGCGGCGGGAGCTTTCCCCCGGCGCCGAGGCGATAACCACCGCCGGGCCCGGCCATCGCCTCCACGGGATAGCCGAGGGAGCGCAGTCTGGAGACGTCGCGACGGACGGTGCGCGGCGTCACTTCGAGACGCCGGGCCAACTCGTCGGCTGTCCAGTCGATCCTTCCCTCGAGCAACCCGAGCAGCTTCAGCAGTCGCTCCGCGCTGTCCATCCGGTTGCATGCTCCTGGTTATTGCGGACCAAAGCTGTCCGCAATGGATCGTAGCTTGCGGAGACGTAGAGGAAGGAAGAAGTGTGCTCCCCTTGGTCACGTACGAAATGATCCGGCAGATGGAAGAGGAGCGGCGTGACCGGTCGCTGCGACGGTTCAGATGGCGGTCGACCCGAACCCAGCCCGAGGTGGTGGCCGACGGCGTGGCCGACGTGATCGAGTTGGCCTTCGGAACCCGGTGTGAGATGGAGGAGCCGATTGGCGCCTGAGTGGTCTCATCGTTCCGTCACCGATCTGGGGCCGATGGTCAGCCGTCCTCTGACCAACGCCCGGCTCCCTGATCTGGAGCAGGTGTTCGGCGACCGGGGGGTTGCCCGCGCCTGCTTCTGCATGCACTGGCGGCGACCCGACGGGGGGTTCGGCGACGAGCGGGACAACCGCGACCGTTTCGCCGACAGGGCATCCCGGGGTCGCCCGCCAGGGCTGATCGGCTACGTGGAGGGCAAACCGGTGGGATGGGTTCAGGTCGGGCCCAATGAAGAGTTCCCTGCCCTGGAGAGGTCGCGTCTGCTTCGACCGGTCGACGACGTGGCGACCTGGGCGATCAACTGCTTCGTGGTCCGGGCCGGGCATCGCCGCCGGGGCATCGGCTCCGGCCTCCTCGCCGCCGCGGTCGGGTTCGCCGAGCACGAGGGCGCCACCGTCATCGAGGCCTATCCGGTCGACGGGGAGCGGGTCTCGGTCGTCGACTACTTCACCGGCATACTCGGCATGTTCCAAGAGCACGGGTTCGTGGAGATCATCCGGCGCAGCGACACCAGGCCCATCGTCAGGTTGTCCCTGCAGGGTCACCAAGCAGGCACCGGGCGATCGTCCTGACCCACCACGAGAACGAGGGGACAGTCCCGAAAAGGGTGGTCGACGACCTCCAGCTTCTGGCGGTAGACGTCGGAGAGGACATCCCCGCGCAGCACCTCGCGCACTGATCCGGTCACACGCACCTTCCCCTCCGCAAGCAGGCAGATCCGATCGCAATAGGAGGCCGCTGCGTTGAGATCGTGGAACACCGAGACGACGGTGTGCGAAGCTCGGGACAGTGCTTTCGCCTCGGTCAGGATCGCCTCGCTGTGACCGATGTCGAGGTTGGCGGTTGGTTCGTCGAGGAGAACGATGGGAGCCTCTTGGGCCAGGACCCGAGCCAGGAAGACCCTCAGTCTCTCCCCGCTGGAGAGCGTTGCATAGACCCTCTCCGCCAGCTCGCCGACCCCGGTGCGGCGCATCGCTTCCTCGACCGCTCTCCGGTCATCCTCGCTGGTCAGAGCCGGATCATGCCGATGCGGGTGGCGGCCCATCTCGACGATCGATCGCACCGTGAAGGGCGTGTCGACCGGTACGTGCTGACCCAACACCGATCGGGCGCGGGACAGGTCCTTCGGGGACGTGCTCGCCGTGCTCGCCCCGTTGAGGACGATCGATCCTTCACCGGGCAGCAGCTCGCCGGACAGGAGACGGATCAGCGTGCTCTTACCTGCCCCATTGGGCCCGAGGAGACCCACCAGCTCACCGGGTGCGGCATGAAAGTCGACGGCGTCGATGAGGGTCGCCCCACCGACGCGGAAGGAGACACGAGAGGCGATCACCGACGGCTCAGCCATCGCGCCCCTTCGAGATCAGCCACAAGAACAGCGGACCGCCGACTGCCGCGGTGATCAGTCCGACCGGAACCTCCACCGGCTCGATCAGCAGTCGTGACAAGAGATCTGCGGAGACGAGGAGCAGAGCACCTCCGACCATCGCCGCCGGGATCAAGTGGCGGTGAAGCGGTCCGGCGAGACGGCGCATGAGAAAGGGCACGAGCAGTCCGACGAAGGCCACCACTCCGACCGCGCCCACGGTGACGCCGACCGCAGCTCCGACGACGATGAAGATGATGGTCATGGTCAGGTCCACGTCGACTCCGAGTTGCCATGCCTCGCTCGGTCCCACCGCCAGGAGATCGATGGTCCGGGTGACCGTGATCAGTCCCCCGACGGCGAGGACGAGGTAGACGGTGGCCGTTCCGACCGCCCTCCAGGTAGATCCGGCGAGCCCTCCGAGAAGCCAGAACTCGATCGGAGGGACCACGCTGCGATTCGAGGCGAACACCACGAAGCCGACCCAGGCGCCGAGGGTCGCTCCGAGGGCCACCCCGGACAGGATCAACCGCGTCTGGTCGGCAGAGGCGCGGCGGTGCAATCTGCGAACGAAGAGTGAGGTCATGATGCCGGCGGCGACCCCACCGGCGATCGCGCCGGGGACACCTCCCGCCCCTGCTCCAATGGCTGCCCCGATTGCTGCGCCCGGCCCTATCCCGAGCAGGTGGGGGTCGGCCAGGTCGGTGCGCAACACGCCCTGGAGCACGGCCCCGGTGGCGGCGAGCGCGGCCCCGACGACCACACCCATGAGCAGCCGGGGAAGTCGGATTCCCCAGACCACAGCCTCCGCCTGGGAGCCCGCCTCGCCAAACCAGGAGAGCCCCAGCTTGCCCGAAAGCACCGCGGCCACCTCAACACCGGCGAGATCGACCGCTCCCAGGCTCAGAGACAGTCCGGAGGCCACCAACAACGCCACAATCAGGATCGGGACGCCTCCCCGTCGTCGCCGTCGATACGGGTCGGCGCTGACCCCCCGCTCTTGACCCTTCAACCGGTCAGGTCTGGATACAGGTCTGATATGAAGCGGTCGAGGGCTTGCCCGACCCGGGGGCCGAGGTTGAAGAAGAAGGCTTCGTCGTAAGCGAGAAGACGCCCGTTCTCTGCGGCCGGAGTGTCCGCGACCCCGGGTAGCTGGGTGAAGGCCTCCACTCCACCGAGGGCGGCGAGCCCTGCCTCGGGAAGGACGATCACCTCCGGGGCCGATGCCACCAGGGCTTCCGGCGTGAGCGGAGCCGGCCCTGCGATCCCGGCCGCTGCCCCGGCATCGACTGCACCGGCGCCCTCGATCATCGCCTGAGTCGGCATCCCCGCCCCGAAGAGGAAGACGACCTGCGGCCCTCTGGCGTAGACGAAGGCGACCAGCGGGTCGGAGGTCTCGTCTGCGACCCGCGCCCGGGCCGCCTCGATCTCCCCGTTCACCCTTGCCGCCAACGCCTGCCCCTCGTCTTGGGCTCCGAGGATCTCGGCCACGTCGAGGATCTTCGCTTCCACGCCGTCGAGGGTCACCTGGGTCTCGATGACCACCACCGGCAGGCCCGAGGCTCTCAGCTGCTCGATTGCCTCGGGTGGCGCCACCTGCGTGTCGCCGATCACCAGGGTCGGTTCGAGGGCGAGCACAGCTTCGGGGGTGAGCTGTTGGGCGAAGCCAACCGTCCGACCAGAGTCGTTGAGAGCGGCCGCCTCGGGAGGGTAGGTCGTCGTCACGTCGACACCGACCACGCTGTCACCCAGCCCCAGCTCGAAGATGATCTCGGTGATGTCGCCGTTGAGCGACACGATCCGGGAGACATCCGTGATCGTGGTCTCGACCCCATCGGCGCCGACGAAGCTGGTGCCTGCCGGCGAGGTGGTGGTCGTGGCCACGGTGGTGGTCGTCGTGGCTGCTGCGCGGCTTGTCGTGGTCAGCGGCTCGGCGACGGTGCTGTTGCCGGCATCTCCACCTCCGCAGGCTGCGGTCACCAATGCGAGGACCGCGGCTGCGGTCCGCGATGTGCTTCTGTTCAATTGTCTGCCTCTCTGTTTGTCATTTCGACTCCTCGACTCGAACTCTCCAACTGGGACTCATGGACGGAGACGACCCGGTCGCCGACGATCTGCCGGTAGCCGGCCCAGATGAGGAGAAGACCGATCAGTTCGGTCACGTAGAGCACCTCGACCCGGCCCGCTCGGGCGAAGGAGCCGCCGACTCCGGGCAGGATCGCCCCCACAGCGATCAGCACGTTCCCCGAGACACGTGACGACGCCCCACCCCGACGCCAATACCGCCACGCCGACCAGATCGCACCTCCGATGAGGAACACGACCGCATAGAGGTTGACCAGAGGGGAGAACAATCGGACCCATTGCCACTCCATGACATAGCCGCTGAGCCGGTGCGTCTCGATTGCGCCGGTCTCGATCGGGGTGGAAAGCACGAACGCCGCGGCGATCGCGATATAGGTGACCAGAGCCACCGCAAGCCGGTCGGCGATTCGTCGGGGGAGGAGCAGGTAGACGGTGCCTTGGGCCAGAGGCGCCCCACCGAGCAGCGCGCCGGAGACGTACCAGGCGCGAAAGACCGGCTCGCTCCAACCGAAGACAGTGGTCAGAGCCTCGGTGAGTGTCCCAACCCCGTACAGAGCGACCCCGATGGTCCACCACATGAGATACCTGGCGTCGCGCTTAGTGCCCCAGTGTCTCCAGAGAATCGACACGAAACCGATCGCGACGACAGTCGTGATCAATGGGAGGTAGTGGACAAAGCCCAACGGCATGAGGCGGCATCAAATCGGCCCTCGCCTCCGACAGCGAGTCGCCATGGATTCGACACCGGGTCGAGATCGTTCCGACGCGGCGTCGGGGCTACATCTCGAATGAAGCCAGCGACTCCAGGCTCGATTCGTCGCCGCCGCTTCTCCTCTTCCAGGCTCGGAAG
>DASUSU010000157.1:0-2306 GCA_036374915.1 Acidimicrobiia bacterium
CGAGACCGACCTGCTCCGGTGTGGTGAGGGGGATCGGTCGATCCCCGGCCGTTGCGGTCTCGATGAGCCTGAGAGCCAGCGAGTGAAAGGTGGTCACCTGGACGGGTACGCCGGTGACTCCGACCTGGGACTGGAGCCGGTCCTCGAGCTTCGCCGTAGACCTTCGGGAAAAGGACAGCATGACCACCCCTGTGGGGTCGGCGGACCCGGTGGCGAGGATGTGTCCGACACGGCGGACCAGGAACTCGGTCTTCCCGGTGCCCGGGCCCGCCACGACTATCTGCCGACCATCGGTGTCCGCCAGGGCGTCCCGCCAATCGTCTGGAGTCAGTCGAATCGGGTCCACGCCGAGAGGGTAGGGGTCATGCCGCGACCGGCAGGGTGGTCTCGGCGACCAACTCCGAATCGATGCCGAGCCGGGCCAGATAGGCAACTGGATCGGTGAAGATCTCGATTGGGGTTGCGTCGTTCGTGGGGTGGTTTGATGTCGTCGAAGTGCTCATGACTCCCAAGGTACGACCTGGCACCGACAGATTTCTCGTGTGCCAGCCTCAGACAACCGCGGTGACATAGGATCGGGGAACCAGAAACCGAACGGAGGACGCGTGGTGACTTCACGGCCCGAATTCGACTCGCAGATGTACAACGAGGCGGTCGGCCAATTCAATCGTGTTGCTTCGCTGATGGGTCTGGACGACAACGTGGCGGATCGTCTCCGTGTGCCTCAGAAGTCGACCGTGGTCAGTTTCCCGTTCCGACACGACAACTACACCGAAGTCGAGACCATTTTCGGGTACCGGGTCCAGCATCTCACCACCATGGGCCCGACCAAGGGTGGAATTCGATTCGACACCGATGTCGATCTGGGCGAGGTGGCTGCTCTGGCGATGTGGATGACATGGAAGTGCGCCATTGTCGGTGTGCCGTTCGGGGGCGCCAAGGGGGGCGTTCGCATCAACCCGATGAACCTGTCCCGTGCCGAGCTGCAGCGGGTCACCCGCCGTTTCACCATGGAGATCATCAACGTCATCGGGCCCGACACCGACATCCCGGCTCCCGATCTGGGAACGAACGAGCAGGTCATGGCCTGGCTGATGGACACCTACTCCCAACATGTCGGGCATGCCGTGCCGGCGGTGGTCACGGGAAAGCCTCCGGCGTTGGGTGGGAGCGTTGCTCGACGAGAGGCGACCGGCCGCGGTCTGATGTTCCTACTGCCCCAAGCCGCCGCGACCATCGATCTCAATCCGATCGGGGCGAGCGTTGCCATCCACGGTTTCGGGAACGTGGGCCGCTATGCGGCACAGGCGGCTCAGGAGGCCAAGGCCAGAGTCGTGGCCGTGTCCGATATCTCCGGCGCGATCTACAACCCCGACGGGATAGATGTCGCCGCCGTGGGCAAGTGGGTGGACGAAAACCGCTTTCTCGAAGGCTTTCCCGATGCCGACTTCATCGACGGGAACGCCGTGTTCGGCCTCGACGTCGACGTGTTGGTGCCGGCGGCGATTCAAAATGTGATTCGGGCCGACAACGCCCCCGACGTCAAGGCGAGGCTGATCATCGAGGGAGCCAACAACCCGACAACGCTCGAAGCGGACGACATGCTGCGCGAGCGCGGAGTCTTCATCGTTCCCGACATCCTGGCCAATGCCGGAGGGGTCACCGTCAGCTACTTCGAGTGGGTCCAGGACGTCCAGAAGTACTTCTGGTCGGAGAACGAGACCGTTGGCCGACTTCGCGAGATCATGACTCGGGCGTTCGACGACGTCCACAGCATCTCGATGAACGAGAAGGTCGACATGCGCACCGCAGCGCTGATCAAAGGGATCCGTCGCGTCGCCGACGCCAAGCTGGTGCGCGGGGTGTTTCCGTAGCGACCCCCTGTTGGTCGTGCAGGAGGTCTCGGTTTCCGCTTCATCTTGCTATAACAACCCCTGGGACGCGACTGCTGCTTCGGCGAAGGCGGGGCAGATCTCCTGGTAGGAGCACCAGCTGCAGAGACGGCCGGGCCGGGGTGGGAAACGGTCCGAGGCCATCGCCTTCTCGATCGCGGTCCACAGGGCCCGGAGCTGGCCGTCCATCGCATCGAGCTGGCGGTCGTCGATGGGTAGCCGATACAGCGTTGGTCCGTTGAGATAGAGCAGCCGCAACTCCTTGGGAGTCTCACCCATCCGGTTGCGGATGAGCAACGCATAGATCTTGAGGGCGAAGAACGATGCCAGCGCATATCGTTCAGGCGGCGCCTTCCCGGTCTTGTAGTCGGTGATGATGAGATGTCCGTCCTGATCGCGGTCGATGCGGTCGAG
>DASUSU010000158.1:0-4666 GCA_036374915.1 Acidimicrobiia bacterium
CGTTCCAAGGGGATCGGGGGCCATCTCTCCACCTTCGCCTCCTCCGCCACCCTCTACGAGGTCGGCTTCAACCACTTCTTCCGGGGCAAGGACGCCCCCGGCGGCGGCGACCACGTCTACATGCAGGGTCATGCCGCCCCCGGCATCTACGCCCGCGCCTTCCTCGAGGGGAGATTCGACGAGAAGCACCTCGACAACTTCCGCTTCGAGATCGACGGCGACGGCCTCTCCTCCTATCCGCACCCCCGCCTCATGCCCGAGTTCTGGGAGTTTCCCACCGTCTCGATGGGGCTCGGTGCGATCAACTCGATCTACCACGCCCGGTTCAACAAGTACCTGCACAACCGCGAATTGGACGACACCTCCCAGTCGAGGGTGTGGGCCTTCATCGGCGACGGTGAGGTCGACGAGCCGGAGACATTGGGCTCGATCACGCTGGCGGCACGAGAAGGCCTGGACAACCTCACCTGGGTGGTCAACTGCAACCTGCAGCGGCTCGACGGCCCGGTGCGGGGCAACGGCCAGATAATCACCGAGCTCGAGGCCCTGTTCCGGGGGGCGGGATGGAACGTGATCAAGGTGATCTGGGGGTCGGGCTGGGATCCGCTCCTGGCCAAGGACGACGAGGGCGCCCTGATCAACGTGATGAACTCCACCGTGGACGGGGAGTACCAGCGCTACAAGGCCGAGAACGGGGCCTACGTCCGCGAGCACTTCTTCGGCAAGGACCCCCGCGCCAAGGAGATGGTCGCCGACATGAGCGACGACGAGATCTGGGGACTGCGCCGCGGGGGCCTCGACTACGCCAAGGTCTACGCCGCCTACAAGGTGGCCACCGACCTCGACAACGGCAAGCCGACCGTGATCCTGGCCAAGACGATCAAGGGATGGACCCTGGGGCCCGACGTCGAGGGGCGCAACGCCACCCATCAGATCAAGGAGCTGACCAACCAGCAGCTCATGGGGCTGCGCGCCAGGCTGCACCTGGAGGACGAGATCCCCGAGGAGGCGCTGGAGGGAGACAAGGTGCCGCCCTACTTCCGCCCCGGGCCGGGCACACCCGAGCACGAGTATCTCCATGCCCGGCGTCAGGAGCTGGGAGGGTTTCTCCCCAGCCGGGTGGTACGTCCCGAGCCGCTCGCGCTCCCCCCGACCGAGACCTTCTCCGAGGTGTACGCCGGTTCGGGAAAGGCGGAAGCGTCCACGACCACCGCATTCACCCGGCTGATCCGCGGTCTGGCCCGCTCCGAAGGCTTCGGAAAGCACGTGGTCCCGATCGTCCCCGACGAGGCCAGGACGTTCGGAATGGACTCGCTGTTCCGCGAGCTGAAGATCTACGCCTCCAAGGGCCAGCTCTACGAGCCGGTCGACGCCTCGATGCTGCTCTCCTACTCGGAGAGCCAGAGCGGGCAGATCCTCGAGGAGGGAATCACCGAGGCGGGGTCGACCGCGTCCTGGATCGCGGCCGGGACCTCCTACGCCACCCGTGGCGTTCCCATGGTCCCGTTCTTCATCTTCTACTCGATGTTCGGCTTCCAACGAGTGGGCGACCTGATCTGGTCGGCAGCCGACTCCCGGGTCCGCGGGTTCCTCCTCGGCGCGACCGCAGGACGCACCACCCTGGAGGGGGAAGGCCTGCAGCACCAGGACGGTCACAGTCACGTGCTGGCGTCATCGGTCCCGGTGTGCCAGGCCTACGACCCGGCGTTCGCCTACGAGGTGGGGACGATCATCGAGGACGGCCTGAGACGAATGTACGGAGACCAGCCCGAGGACATCTTCTACTACCTGACCCTCTACAACGAGAACTACCCGCAGCCGCCCCGCCCCGAAGGCGCCGAACAGGGAATCGTCGACGGTCTCTACCGCTGGGCCGAGGCCCCCTCGGCCGGCGGCCCCAAGGCGGCGATCCTCTTCTCCGGCTCGGCCAACCTCGCCGCCCGGCAGGCAGCCGAAGACCTGGCCGAGCACTACGACGTCGGCGCCGAGCTGTGGTCTGCCACCTCGTACAAGAGACTGCGCGAGGAGGCGCTGTCGGTCGACCGCTGGAACCTGCTCCACCCGGCCGAGACACCCCGGATCCCGCAGGTGACCTCTCTCCTCTCCCCGGTCGAAGGGCCGATCATCGCGGTGTCCGATTACATGAAGCTGGTCCCCGACCAGGTGTCGAGATGGGTCCCGGGCCGGTTCGTCACCCTGGGCACCGACGGCTTCGGCCGCTCCGACGCTCGCAAGGCACTGCGTCGGTTCTTCGAGGTCGACACCGGGCACATCGTCGCTGCCACCCTCTCCGCCCTGGTCACCGAGGGGCGCCTCCCCGACAAGGTCGTGAGCGACGCCTTCGACCGATACGGGATCGACCCCGAGGCCCCGGACCCGGCCCACGCCCACCGATGACCAGCTACCGCGACCTGGTGAGCCGGGCCCTGGAGCGGATCGAGGAGATCCTGCCCGAAGACCTGGAGCCGAGGCTCACCGACGTGGTGCTGATCGACGTCCGGGAGTCGGGCGAGCACGAGCAGGGCGCCATCCCCGGTGCCAGGTTGTTGCCCCGGGGGCTGCTGGAGCGCGACATCGGCGCCGTGGTGACCGATCTGACCGCACCCATCGTCCTCTACTGCGCGGGCGGATGGCGGTCCGCTCTGGCCGCGCTCAGCCTGGTGGAGATGGGCTATCAACGCGTCACGTCGCTGGCGGGTGGGTTCGACCGCTGGAAGGCCGAAGGTCGCCCGTGGGGTGCCGGACAGGGGCTCAGCGCAGAGCAGCGAGACCGCTACTCGAGACACCTCCTCCTCTCCGAGGTCGGTGAGGCAGGGCAGACCCGTCTCCTCGAGTCCAAGGTGCTGCTGATCGGCGCCGGCGGCCTCGGCTCCCCCGCCGCCCTCTACCTGGCCGCGGCCGGTGTGGGGACGATCGGGATCGTCGACTACGACGTGGTCGACAGCACCAATCTGCAGCGTCAGGTCCTGCACAACCTGGATCGAATCGGGATGGCCAAGACCGAGTCGGCCCGGGAGACGATCTCTGGGCTCAACCCAGACGTCAAGGTGGTAACCCACAACGAGCGACTCACCGCCGACAACGCCCTTCGGGTCATGGCCGGGTACGACGTGGTGCTCGACGGCGGCGACAACTTCCCCACCCGCTACCTGGTCAACGATGCCTCCCTGCATCTCGGCGTGCCGGTGGTCCACGGCTCCATCTTCCGCTTCGATGGCCAGGTCTCCGTCTTCCACCCCTACGTCGGGCCCTGCTACCGATGTCTCTTCCCCGAGCCCCCGCCCCCCGAGCTGGCGCCGTCGTGCGCCGAGGCCGGGGTCCTCGGGGTCCTCCCCGGGATCATCGGCTCGATCGAGGCGATGGAGGCGATCAAGCTGCTCCTCGACCTCGGCGAGTCATTGGTGGGAAGGCTGTTGGTCTACGACGCCCTGGAGCAGGATTTCAGCACCGTCACCATCGGTCGTGACCCGAGCTGTCCCGCCTGCGCCGACCCCGACCGGCCCCCGATCCTGGTCGACTACGACCAATTCTGCCGCCCCGCCGGGACCGTCGCTCGTGCCGAGGCTCGCTGACCAGATCCGTCAGGCGATCCTGACCCACGCAGACAACTGTGCCCCTGACGAGTGCTGCGGACTGCTCGCCGCAGACACCGAGGGGCGGATCACCTTTGCCTATCCCCTGACCAACGTCGACCCGTCGCCCGTGTCCTACACGGTCGATCCCGACGAGCATTTCGCCGCGCTCTCCCATGCCGAGTCTCGGGGATGGGAGATCGCCGGGGCGTTTCACTCCCATCCCGGAGGCAGCGCCACGCCCTCGATGATCGACGTGCAGACCGCCCTGGAGCCGGACTGGCTCTATCTGATCGCCGCCCCGGCCGGGATCCGCGGCTTTCGAATCGCGGCCGGGGAGGTCGAGGAGCTCGCGATCGAGTGGGTCAGTCCCAGACGGTGACGATCACCGCCACGATCATGTAGGCGATGATGGCGTTCACCCCGTTGATGATCCAGTAGGTGCCGCCCTTGCGCTCGTAGACCTGGCTGACCAGGGCACCGACCGCGCCGAATCCGACGCCGAGCACGATTCCGAGGATGATCCCGTCCACGACCTCTGCCGCCCCGACGGCGCGTGCGAGCAACGCGATCACGATCGTGGTCACGAAGTAGCCGATCAGGGTGGGGATGAACAGCACGGCCAGTGGCGCGCCGTCGCCGGTCATGTCGACCTTCGACGCCTTCTGCCAGGCGTTGCTCAGCGGAGGCACCGAGTACCAGATCGCGCTGAAGGCGAACCAGGCAAGCGTCGCCACCAGGATGGCAAGCCAGTTCAGGTCGCCGAAGAAATCGAGAATCACCCCGTCCTCCTTTGCTTTCGGGCTCGCCTCACATTATTGGATCAGGCTTTGCGCTGTCGGGCGTGACGGCGGGCCGACATTCTCTGCTGAGACATCTGATCACCCTCTGCTGGTACCACCACCACATCATCATCCACCAACACGGCTACCAGATCTATCCCCACCCCCAACACGGACGCATCCGGTTCAGGAGACCTGAGAGGGCACCGCCCGCCTGATCAGCTACCGGGGCACAGAAGTCAGTTGATTTGCGCTTCCTCGTCTGCGGTCAGGACAGGGTGGGTTTTGCCGGGATCGGCCCAAATGAGCGCA
>DASUSU010000159.1:0-27997 GCA_036374915.1 Acidimicrobiia bacterium
CCGCCCGAGCCCCGTTCGGCCAGGGTGGCCGCTCCCACCTTCATATGGTGGCGTGAAGCCGAAGCCGCCACCACCATCCCGGGCAGCACCGGAGACCCGGCACGGCGGGCCATGGCCAGCCAGGCCGCCTTGGCCCCGACCTGCCCGGGGTCGAGGCCGGCCTCGGTGTCGAGGTCGATGATCACCCGGTCAGGTGACCGAGATGATCTCGTGTTGCTTGTAGGTGGAGACCATCTCGTAGCCGGTTTCGGTCACGTAGAGCATCTCCTCGAGCCGGACCCCGTGGTCGTGGAGCTTGCCGTTCTGGGTCTCGAGGGCGAACGTCATCCCCGGTTTTATCTCCACCGGATAGTCGAGGGACCAGATCCGGGAGATGACCGGAGGGTCGTACTGGGCCAGACCGAGACCGTGACCCCAGTTGTTCGCTGCCGCCTGGTCCTCCTCCTCGTAACCCCACGCCTCCTGGGCCGAAGGCCACTTGGCGGCGACGTCGGCGGTGGTCACTCCGGGCTTGACCATCTCGATCGAGTCCCAAAGCCACTTGTGGGCGGCGTCGTAGGTCTTCTGGTGCTCGTCGGTCGGCTTCCCCCCGACGCAGTAGGTGCGGTACACGCAGGACTTGAACCCATTCCAGGTGAGAGCGGCCAGGTCGATGATCACCAGCTCCCCGGGCCGGATCATCCGGTCGGAGAAGTTCCTCCAGTTGGGCCAGGCGTTGGGGCCCGAGGAGACGATGACGTCTTCGACGTCCTCCATTCCCGGGATGGAGTACAGCTTCTCGAACCCGAAGGCGGCGACCTCGTTCTCGGTCAGCCCGGGCTTGATGAAGTTGGTGAGCTCGTAGTGGACGTAGTCGCAGATGGCGCCGACGATGGAGAACGCCTTGATCTCGTCGGGGCTCTTGATCGCCCTGGCGTTCATCATCGGGGTCATCCCGTCGGTCCAGTTGATCTGCCGCTTCTCGAACTCCCGCATCAGGTTGATGTCGATGAAGTCCACGCCGATCGGCTGGTCCTTCACCCCCGCATCCTCGAGGTCGTTGAGCAGGGAGTCGACGAACTTGTTCACCTGCTGCTCGGCGGCGGGCCCGACCGCCCCCTTGATCCAGATGTAGGAATGACGGATGTTCTCCTTGGGGATCCACGGGTTGTGCACCTCGAGATGGAACCCGATGTCACCCTGCTCGTAGACGATGGGTGGCTTCCCGGCCGGGAGCACGACATAGCGAAGACCCGGCTTGAGCCGGTTCCAACCGGGGGTGAGGGTGGAGGACACGTAGCGCATGTTCTCGTCGTAGAACAGGAGCAGTGCGCCCAGACCGGCTCTCTCCATCTCGGCATGGGCCCGCTTCAGACGCCAGTCGCGCACGTTGGCCCAGTTGATCCCCTCTTTCCAATCTGTGCTCAACGTGAAGAACGCTTCTCTCATTACGGTGGATCCCTCCCTGGGTTGGTGTGAGCGGCCGGTCCCTAGCCGACCTTATCCGGAATCACTTCGCGGACGATATCGAGGAACTCGTCGTCGTCGAGGAGCCCCTTCTTGGCGAGCGAGCGCCCCTTGACCTCGGCCAGGATCGTCTCGATCTCCTTGGTCTCGGCATCGTGGATGCCGTGTCTCCCCAGCCAGATGGCCACCGAGTCGAGGCCGGAGCCCTTGCCGAGGACGATCTTGGGGGCGGCCTGGCCGACCAGCTCGGGCCGGAACGGGAACGGCTCGGTCAGCTCGTCTCCCACGTTGTTGACCCAGGTGGCGATGATCCCGGACTCGACGTTGTACAGCATCTCGCCGGTCACCGGTCGGTTGGCCGGCTGGGTCACGCCGGAGAGATCGGCGACCAGTCGGGCGATCTCGGTGAACTTCTCGGTCTTGATCCCGGTGTCGATCCCGTACATGGTGAGCAGAGCCAGCACGGTCTCCTCGGTCGGGGCGTTGCCGGCTCGCTCCCCGATCCCGCTCACCGTGGTGTGGATCACCGAGGCGCCCTCGGCCACCGCCAGCGCGGTGTTGGCCACCCCCATCCCGAAGTCCATGTGGAAATGGGTCTCCAGCGGGACGTCCATCCTCTCCCGGACCCGCTGGGTGTAATAGCGGATGGCGTGGGGAGAGGTGACCCCGAAGGTGTCGACCAGGGCGATGTTGTCGACATGACCGTGGGTGGCCACCTGCTCCAGGTCGTCGAGCAGCTCGGTCATGGTGGCCCGGGTGGCGTCGATGGGGAAGAAGGTGACCTTCAGGCCGTTGTCATGTGCGTACTTGGTCGCCTCCACAGACGCCTCGATCGCCTTCTCCACCGGCCACTTGTAGGCCTTCTCGATGAGATGGTGGCTGGCGGGCACCTCCATGACCACACCACTGACGCCGCAGTCGAGAGCGAGCTCGACGTCGGGGACCATGCACCGGCTGAACGCGTAGATCTCGGTGGGCAGGCCCTCGGCCACCATCATCTCGATTGCCTGCTTGTCGGCGGGGGAGACGGCGGGGAGACCGGCCTCGATGCGATGGATCCCGGCTTCGGCCAGAGCGGTGGCGATCCTCAGCTTGTCGGCGGCGGTGAACTCCACCCCGGCCTGCTGCTCCCCGTCACGCAGGGTGACATCGTGCACCTCGACCTGTGACGGGATCTGGAAGTCCTTGGTCACCTCGGGCAGGTAGTTCCAGGGACTGGAGAACCACTGGTCGGTCTTCCATGGCTCCTGACCCATCTCGCCACCTCCTCGTTTCGACAGGACGATCGTGCATCATATACGATCGCGCATGAATCGTCCCAGCCCCAGGTCACGAGCCCGCCGATGACGCCGAGAAAACTATGGGTGGGCGGCTATGGCCCGGAGAAGAGCGCCCATGGCGAGGGGCTCGCCGCCTTCCGCCGCGAGGTCGAATCGGGCAGCAACGGGGAGGTCGAGGTCGAGGTCACCTGGAACATCATGGACGAGGGACGCCCCAACACCGACCTGTTCGATCTGGTCGAGGCCGGTCACATGTTCCTCTGTTATTTCTCCTCCAGCTATCTGGGGAACAGAGTGCCCGGGCTGAACGTGCTGGAGACTCCGTTTCTCTTTCCCGACCTGGCTACGGCGCACCGCTCGTTGGACGGGGACCTGGGTGAGGCATTGGCCAGGGCGGTCCGCACCGACACCGGATTCGAGGTGCTCGGTTTCTGGGACAACGGGTTCCGACACATGACCAACAGACTTCGCCCCATCCATCGGCCCGAGGACTGCAAGGGGATGACGGTCCGGATGCAGCCGAATGCGATCCACGAGGAACTGATCCGGTCCTGGGGGGCGATCCCGGTCGCGGTCGAGCTGCGCGCGGCCATCCAACTGATAATCCGCCTCGACGTCGACGCACAGGAGAACCCGCTGGCCAACACCGTGGCCTACGGCGTCGACCAGGTGCATCGTCACGTCACCATGACCGGGCATCTCTACGGGGCGCGCGGGCTGTTCGCCCACCGGGCCACCTTCGAGTCGTTCGACCCCGATCTGCGCCGGGTGGTGGAGTCGGCGGTCCGCACCGCCATCGAGGTGCAGCGCCGATCGGCCAGCGATCTCGAGACGACGTTGCGGGCCAGGTTGGAGACCGGTGGCGTCGAGTTCGTCGACCTGACCGACGACGAGCGGTCGGCGTTCGTCGCCGCCTCCGCCCCGGCCATCGCCCGCGCCCATGAGGGTGTGCCCGAAGAGCTCTTCGAGCTGGCCCGACCATGACCGGCCGCTTCCACGATCGAGTGGTGGTGGTGACAGGCGCCGCTGCCGGCATCGGAGCGGCCACGGCGGCAGCCTTCGCCGCGGCCGGGGCCAGAGTGGTCCTGGTCGACCTGGACGACGCGGGTGGTGCTGCCGCCGCAGCCGGGATCGAAGGCTCCGTGTTCCTCCGTTGCGACCTCACCTCCGAGGAGGAGGTGGAGGCCACGGTCGCCGCGGTCGACTCGGCCATGGGGCGGATCGACGTCCTGGTGAACAACGCGGGCGGGTTTGCCCAGGCTCGGGGCCTGGAGGAGACCACAACGGAGGAGTGGCGGAGGATCCTCGACGTCAACCTGACCTCGGTTTTCCTGATGAGCCGCGCCGCCCTTCCCTTGCTGCGTCGGTCCGACGCCGGCCGCATCGTCAATCTCGGGTCGTTGGCCGGTCAGACCGCGGGATGGCAGACCGCCCCTCCCTACGTCGCGGCCAAGGCAGGGGTGCACGGGCTGACCCGGGCGATGGCGGCCGAGCTCGCCCCGGAGGGCATCACGGTCAACGCCCTGGCACCTTCGGCGGTGCTCACCGAGCGCATCGAGCGGCTGCGCGACCAATCCGAGCTGGCCGCCACCGCGGCCTCGATCCCGCTCGGGCGCTACCAGACCCCCGAGGAGGTGGCCCAATGGGTCATGGTCCTCGCCTCGCCCGACGCAGGTTTCATGACCGGTCAGACGGTCTCGGTCAACGGCGGTAGGTTCATGGCGTGAGACCTCGGAGACGTTCGTGGCCCGTTTGATCCGGTTCGAGGAGGCCGACCCGGTGGCCCGGGGCGACGGCATCGAGAGCGTGCGGCTGACCCCCGAGCCCCTGGAAGGGCAGGGCTTCACCATGGGCATAACCAGCTTCCCTCCCGGCACCAGCATCCGTCTCCACAGTCACAACACGATCGAGCAGGTCACCGTGCTCGAAGGCGAGGGGGTGGCGGAGCTGAACGGAGAGGAGATGCCGGCCCGGCCCTACGACACCACCCAGATCGCCCCCGGCGAGTGGCACCGTTTCATCAACACCGGGTCGACCACGATGAGGATCCTCTGGGTGTACGGCAGCACCGAAGTCACCCGGACCTTCGCCGACACCGGGGAGACGGTCGAGCAGTTCTCCCGGTGAGGTTCCCCCTGGAGAATCTGGAGCGGTTCGTCGCCGAGGTCCTCGTTGCCGTCGACGTCCTCCCCGACCACGCCTGGATCACGGCGCGACGGCTTCTCGAAGCGGATCTGAGGGGGAGGAGCGGTCACGGCCTGATCCGGCTCCCCCAGTACGTGCCCCGGATCGAGGCCGGCGGGATCAACCGTCGGCCCGAGATCGCCCTCACCCGGGAGACACCGGTCAGCGCCCTCGTCGACGGGGACAACGGTCTGGGTCAGGTGGTGATGACCCTCGCCACGGAAACGGCCATCGCCAAGGCTGCCGCCGCCGGGATGGCCTGGGTGGGGACGGTCAGGTCGAACCACGCCGGGGCGGCAGGGGTGTACACCGCGATGGCAGTCGAGCACGGTCTGATCGCGCTCTACCTGGCGGTGGCCAGCGCCAACGTGATGCCGCCCTGGGGCGGCCGGCACGCCTTGCTCGGGACCAACCCGATCTCGATCGCCATCCCCGCCGGTGAAGAGCACCCGTTCCTGCTCGACATCGCCACCACCGTCACCTCGCACGGGACGATCAAGGTCCTGGCCCAACGTGGGGAGCAGATGCCCGAAGGATGGGTGGCCGACCCCGAGGGCAGACCCATCTTCGACCCGCATCGGGCCGACCAGGGCTTTCTCCTCCCGATCGGCGGTTACAAGGGATCCGGTCTCAACCTGGCGATCGGGCTCCTCGCCGGCGTGCTCAACGGCGCCGCCTTCGGGAGCGAGGTGATCGACCACCGCAAGCTGCCCGCCCACCCGGCCAACACCGGCCAGGCCATCATGGTGATGCGTCCGGACCTGTTTCGCGACCTCGACGAGTTCAAAGCCGAAGTCGACGGTCAGCTTCGGGCGCTGCGGGAATCGGGCGACCCGGGAGCGGTCCGCATCCCGGGCGAGACGGCGGCCGAGACGGAGGCGGAGCATCGGGCAAACGGAGTCCCTGTGGGCCAGGTGCTGCTCGGCCAGCTCGAGGAGCTGGCAGCGAGGTTGGGCGTGGAGCTGCCTACGCCGGCGGAGGAGCCGGGATCGACCAGCGGACGTGGGCCGGAGTGAGGTCGTCGACGGTGGCGCAGCCGAGGTTGGTCATGGTGTTGGCGATCTCGTCGCGGAGGATCTCCAGGACGCGGACCAGGCCGGCAGCGCCGCCCACGGCCAGCCCCCAGCACTGAAGGCGGCCGATGCCGACGGCCTTGGCTCCCAGGGCCAGGGCCTTGCACACTTCGGCCCCCCGGCTGAACCCGCTGTCGACCATGACCTCGGCCCTGCTCCCCACCGCCTCGACCACCTCGGCGAGCACCTCGATGGTGCTCACCCCGTGGTCCACCACCCGACCCCCGTGGTTGCTCACGTAGACACCGGCCGCCCCGCACTCCACCGCTTCGATGGCGTCCCCGGGTGTCATCACTCCCTTGAGCACAACCGGAAGCTCGGTCTGCGAGCAGAGCCAGGCGAGCTCGGACCAGGTGTGCCGGGGGCGGTAGGAGTAGTCCATCCCGTGCCGGACCAGGTTGGGCGGTCCTTCGGGTGGCACACCCCAGACGAACCCGTCTTCGAGACTCCGATCTCGCCGCCCGATGACCGGGGTGTCCACGGTCACGCATATCGCCCCGAAACCGGCGCTCTCGACCCGCTCGATCACGTCGCTCACCCAGTTCCGGTCACCGAGCACGTAGAGCTGGAACACATGCCGGCCCGGGGCAGTGGCCGCCACCTCCTCCCAAGGCGAAGTGGCGAGGGTGGAGCAGAAGGCCGAAGTGCCCGCCTCGGTGGCGGCCAGCGCCGCGGCCAGAGCGTCGCCGGGGTCGTACAGGGTCAGGGCCCCGACCGGGGCCGGCATCACCGGGAACGAGAGCGGGATCCCGACGAACGACGACGAGATGTCCGGTTCGGCGACATCCCTCAACACCCGCGGCACCAGGGCGAGGCGGTTGAGGGCCAGGCTGTTCCGGGCCGTCGTCACCCCTTGCCCCGCGCCGGCTGTCGCCCAGACATGGGCGCCGGGAGCGGTGACCTGTCCGGCGCGTTCGATCACCTGGTCGATCGTCTTCAGCTCGGAGAGGTCGATCGGCTCGGTCACGACACTCAGTAGACCACCTCTACCAGCCGACGCTCGGCCGCCGACCGGGCGATGGCCTCGCACACCTGGGCGCTGCGCAGCCCGTCGAGCCCGGAGGCGTTCGGCTCTTCGCCACGGAGAACGGCGTTGGTGAACGCGGCCACCGAGAGGCGGTGGGCCTCCGGCGCCGGGTATCGGGTGATGGTCTCCCCGCTCTCGGTGAGGACCGCCAACTCGCCGTCGCTTCGTGAGCGGGTGAACGACCGGCCCACGATCCGGCCCGCGGTGCCGTAGATCACGATGTCGTTCAGCGGGTCGCGGAGCCGCTCGTTGGCGTTGTACTGGACCATGGCCCCGTTCCCGAAGCGGAGCTGGATGAGGGCCATCATCTCGACGGCTCCGGACCCCGGTGCCTGGTCGAACATGGCCATCACCTCGACTGGATCGGAGTGGAGGAGGACCCTGAGAAAGTCGAGCCCGTGCACGCCGACGTTGTGCACCGAGCCGAGACCGGCGACTTCGGGGTCGGCCCGCCAGTTGGAGTAGTGGCGCGGGCCCGAGGCCACCTGGAGCTGCACCATCTGCACCTCACCGATGATCCCGTCGGCGATGAGACGGCTCACGTCCTTGACCCAGGGGAGATGCCGATTGTGGAAGTTGACTCCCAGCTTGACCCCTGCGTCGGCGCACGCCCGGAGGGCGGTACCGGCATCGGGCACGTTGATCGCCAGCGGTTTGTCGCACAGCACGTGTTTCCCGGCTCGGGCCGCGGCCACCACCTGCCCGGCGTGGAGCGAGTTGGGAGTGGCGATGAAGACCGCCTCCACCTCCTCGTTGGCCAGCATCTCGTCGTAGTCGCTGTAGGCGAAGCGGGCCCCGAACTCGGAGGCGAACGTCTCGGCACGGCCGAGCTCACGGCTCACCCCCGCAACCAGGTCGCACTCCGGCTCGGCCACCATCGCCGGCGCGATCGTGCTGCGCACGATGTTGCCGATCCCGATCACACCCCACCCGAGCCTGCCCTCGCCCATCAGAGACCCAGCATCCGGCCCGGGTTGTCGACGAGGATCGCCTCCTGCTCCTCGTCGTCGAGCTGGGGGAGGGAGCGCACCCAGTCCACCGGGTTGTCGAGGAACATCGGGGCCGGGTAGTCGGTCCCCAGCACCACCCGGTCGATCCCGACCGCGTCGATGAGGAAGCGGAGCACCGGTCCGCTGTAGGTGCAACAGTCGTAGTGAAACCTGCGCAGGTAGTCGCTCGGGGGTAGGGCCTGGGAGAACCCGTCGTTCTGCCCGAAGGGGGGGATGAATCCTCGGCCCGAGCCCTGCTCCAGGGCTCCGGCGACCTTGTCCATGCGGGCCACCCCGAATGTGGTGTACCCGCCGCCGTGGGCCAGAAACGGCTCGAGATCGGGGCACTTGTCCATGACACCACCGAATACCAGGGTGGCGTAGACCAGCGCCCGCTCGGTGAGGTTGCCCACCGCGTTGCCCAGCTTGTAGCGCCGGATCCGATGGTTGACCACGGTGTCGCCGCCCTGATGGAAGAACACGATTGCGCCGAGCTCCTCGGCGGAGCGGAAGAAGGGGAGGAACTCGGGCTCGTCGTAGGTACGGCCGGCGACGTGGTCGCTGATGATCACACCCTTCAGCCCCAGCCCGGTCATGGCCCGCTCCATCTCGGCGATGGCGCTGGGGGTGTGCTGCATGGGGAGAGTGGCGAGACCGGCGAAACGGGTGGGGTGCGCCGCCACCATCTCGCCGATCTCGTCGTTGCACTCCCTGGCGATTCGCCTGGTCGTCTCCAGCTCGTTGCTGTACTGGTAGAACCCGACCGTGGGGGTGACCAACTGCATGTCGACCCCGAGTCGGTCCATCTCGGCGAGACGTTCCTCGAGTGGCTTGTCGAATCCGCCCAGCCCCAACTCGCCGGGACCCGAGTCGAGACCGTGCCACTCACCCTTCTCCGCGATCGCATGCTTGTATCGCTCCGGGGTGACATGGGCGTGCATGTCGATCACCGGCATTCGGGCCTCACTCATTTTCGGGATCCGAACGGCGCGGGGGACGCTCCGGCCACATAGGCTGCATAATACATTCTACCGGAGAGCGTTTTTCGACCGACCAGATAGGAGACCCCCATGCCCGACTCGATGAAACAACGGCTGCAGCGAGGGGAGCGTCTGGTCGTGTTCGCGGTGGGGAGGATGTTCCATCACAACATCGTCCGCTATCTGGGGATGCACGGGGGATTCGACGGGTTCTGGATCGATGTCGAGCACGGCGGCCTCACCACCCGAGACGTGGAGATCGCCGCCACCGCCGGTCTCGCCCATGGCCTCGATTGCTTCGTCCGGGTCCCCCCGACCGACTACGCCACCGTCACCAGATGCTTCGAGAGCGGGGCCGGAGGGGTCATGGCCGCCCAGATCACCAGCGCGGCTCAGGCCGAGGAGTTCGTGCAATGGGCCAAGTTCGCCCCCAGGGGCAGACGCGGGCTCAATCCTCTCGGCTACGACGGTGAATACGGCTCGATCCCGCTCCCCGCCTTCGCCGAGCGGGCGAATGCGGAAACCTTCGTCGCCATCCAGATCGAGACGGCCCAAGCCGTGGCCGAAGTCGACGGAATCGCCTCCATCGACGGGGTCGACCTCCTCTTCGTCGGGCCCTCCGATCTGAGCCAGGCGGTGGGAGCGATCGGGGACTTCACCGGGCGAGCGTCGTTGCAGGCGGTCGACCGGGTGGCCGAGGCCTGTCGCACCCACGGGAAGCAGTGGGGGGCGGTCACTCCCTCTCCCGACTACGCCGACATGCTGATCGACAAGGGCTGCACCCTCATCTCACCCACAAATGACGTCAAGCTGGTCACCACGGGTCTGGCCGCGGTGAAAGAGGCCTACTCCTCGCTCTGGTGAACGCGTAGGCCCGGGGTCCCGGTGTCGAGCCGGAACGCCTCGAGGGGCAGGCTGATGTGGCCATGTTGGATCGCCACCGCCTTGTCTGCATCCCCGGCCGAGAACGCTTCGAGAAGGGCGAAGTGGTCGGCTATGGCCCGTCTCCGTATCTCGGGGTGGAGCTGTTGCGCCTGGGCGACGAAGACACCTCCCGCCTCCTCGAGCGCCAACAGCACCTGGCTGAGCCGTCTCGTCCCGGTTGCCTTGTGGAAGATGGAGTGAAAGGTGATGTTGGTCTGGACCCAGGTCCCGATGTCGTCTTCCTCGGAGAGCCTGTCGGCGACTTGTCTCGCCAGATCGAGCTGACCCGGGGTGATTCGGGAGAGGGCATGACGGATCGCCAGCTCCTCGAGGGCGCGACGAACCTCGACGATCTCGACCATCTCGTCCCAATCCGGCTTGCGCACCGTGCCGATGCGATGACTGTCCAGGATGATCAGGCCCTCGCTGGCCAGATCGCGCATGGCCTCCCGGACCGGGGTGGTGGAGACCTCGAGCTGCGCCGCGATGTCGGTTTGGACCAGACGGGAGCCTCCGGGCAGGTCGCCTCTGAGGATTGCGGTCCGCAGGGCGTCTCGCACCAGCTCGACGGCAGTGACCCGACGTGATCGCGAGGTGTCGAGACGAAGGCTGTTCTCGCTGGTCATTGCTTCCCCAAGGTCAGGAAAAGCCGCTTTGATCGACTTTCCGCGTTCTGTAGTATACCGAATATAGAGCGCCGGCCCCGGGAAGACGAGGAGTCAATGATTGCCAGGTACGCCAAAGGGCCGTTCGCGGTCGACTGGGAGGACCGGTACGACTTCTCCGAGCTGCGCCGGCAAAGGGTGGCCAAGGCACATGAGGCGCTCGCTGCGTCCGAGGCCGACGCGGTGCTGGTGTGGAAGGACGAAAACGTCCGATACCTGACGTCATTGCGGGCCCAGCTGATCGCGGGGAAGACCACGTCCCTGAACGGTGCCCTGCTCACCGGCGACGACGATCCGGTCCTGCTCGGCTCGGGGGGAGAGATCGACAAGGCGCAGTTCGGGATGAGCTGGATCGGCGAGGCGCACGCGGTGCCGATCATGGAGCAGAGGGAGCTGGTCGACGGGTTTGTCACCGAGATCCTGACTCCGCTGCTCTCGGCCCGAGGGCTCACTTCGGGGAAGCTCGCGGTGGATCAGGCCAACATCTCCTTCATCGACTCGATGCGGGCGCATCTCCCCGATCTGGAGCTGGTCGACGGGGACACCGTCATGCAGAGGGCTCGCTGGATCAAGACCGACCTCGAGGTGGCCGTGATCGAGGAGGCGTGTGCGATCGGGGACTCGGTGACGCAGCGGGCGCTGGACGAGACCAGGGCGGGCCGGCGCGAGCTCGATGTGGCCGCCGATGCGATGCAGACCCTGTTCCAGCTGGGCGGGGAGATGGCACATGTGATCACCCCGTTCGTGGCCTCGGGAGAGCACATGTCCCCGCCGCACCGGCTCGCCACCGACAAGATCATCCGCAACCAGGACCTTTGCTTCATCGACATCGGAGCGATGTGGAACGGCTACTTCGCCGACATCGGGCGGACCACGATCGTGGGCAAGCCCTCCCGGGAGCAGCAGGACATCTACACCGCCGTCTACCAGGGGCTGATGGCCGGTGTGGACAAGATGCGCCCGGGCAACACCAATCAGGACTGCGCCGACGCCATCATCGCCAAGATCGCCGAGCACGGTCTCGACGACCATCTGTTCAGCCTGTTCATCGGGCACGGGATCGGGATGGGAGCCAACGAGCCGCCCTACATCGGCGAGACCCTCCCCGGCGCCACCGTCTACGAGTTCCAGCCCAACATGGTGTTCGCGGTGGAGCCGCTGGTCTGGGTGCCCGATGTCCGCGGCGGCGGGGGAGTCCGGATCGAGGACATGATCCTCATCACCGAGGGCGACCCCCATCTCCTCTCCCGGGTCGAATACGAGGAGCGGCTGCTGGTCTAGGCCAGCGCCTCCTCGACGGCGGCGACGATCATGGCAGCCACCCGGTCCACCGCCTCTTCGGTGTTGCCGGCGAGATGCGGGGTGAGCAGGAGGTTGGGCACGTCGGCGAAGGTTGCGGCCGGCTCCGGCCCCAGCGGCTCGGCGGAGAACACGTCCAAGGCGGCCCCGGCGATCGACCCTTCGCGCAAGGCGGCGGCGAGTGCGGTCTCGTCGACGATGCCGCCGCGGGAGGTGTTGACCAGGACCGCGGTCGGCTTCATCAGCGTCAGCGCGGCGGCGTCGATCAGATTGCGGGTTCCCTCGCCCAGCGGGACGTGGAGGCTGACCACGTCCGACGTGGCGAGCAGCGTCTCCAGGCCGACCTTGCCCACCGTGCCCCACGCCGCGTCGTCGTCGGGTAGGAACGGGTCGAAGGCGACGATCCCCATTCCGAAGGCGGCGGCCCGCACCGCCACCTGGCGGGCGATCGAGCCCAGCCCGATCAGCCCCAGCGTCTTGCCGAGAAGCTCATGGCCGAAGGCATGACCCTGGCGTGGCCATTCCCCGGCCACCATCGACGGTGTCATGTCATAAACACCGCGCAGCAGGACCAGGATCGCCCCGAGCACGTATTCGGCCACGGAGACGGCATTGGCCCCAACCGCCGGGATGACAGTGACGCCGGCTGCGGCACAGCCGCCCAGGTCGATGTTGTCCAGGCCCACCCCGAGACGGCCCACCACCCGAAGCTCGGGGGCGGACGCGAGCAACTCGTTGTCGATGCGGGTCCGGTTGCGGATGAAGATGGCGGCGGCATTTCCCATCTCGGAGAGGAGCCGGTCCCGGTCGGCGTAGAGATCGGGGTCGTAGACCACGACGAAGCGCCTGCGGAGACGTTCCAGATGCGGCTCGGGGAGGAACTCGGAGACGACGACCTTGGTCACGTCTCGGCGCGCGGTGACAGACCGATGATGACCCGGGCCTCGGCCGCCGACGCGATCTCCCTGCCCTGCTCGGCCGCGATACGGACGATCTTCTCGACCAGACGGGCATTGCTCCCGGCCAGCTCGCCGGGGGAGAGGTAGGGGTTGTCCTCGGAGCCGACCCGGACGTGCCCACCGAGGCCGATCACCATCGACAACAGCTTCCATTGCTCGGTGGGGCTCATCACGCTCACGTTGTAGTTGACGAAGTCGGGGAGGAGCCCGGTCATGTAGAGGAGCGCCGACTCGGTGGGCGGCGTCCACGACCCGCCCTCCCAGTCGAGGAACAACGTTGCCCAGAGCGGCTCTTCGAGGAGACCCACGGAGTGGAGCCTGTTCAGGTTCCACACCGCCCCTGAGTGGAAGACCTCGATCTCCGGCTTGACCCCATGCCGGGGCAGCTCACGGGCGTAGTCGCGCAGCTCGTCCAGGGGATGCAGCGAATAGATGGCGTTGGGCGGGTATTCCGGGTCGGGCTGGAAATACTCGTCGTGTGCGTTGAACGCAACCGACATCATCTCCGGTCCCAGGTCGAGTAAGGGAACCCGGTCCTCGAATCGGGCGCCGGCGATCCCGTACTGGATCACGGTGTCGCGCTCGGAGCGGATCGCCTCGGTGATCTCCGCCCAGCCCTCCACGTCGATCCGGCTCAGCTTGCGCCCGTCGGCCTGGAGCTCCGCCTCCAGCCTGCGCACTCCGTGGAGGTGGGAGATGGCTGCGCCGGCATCGACACACCTCACGTACTCCTCGGCGTTAGCCCTGGTGTTCTCCCGGGTCGGAGACGGGCAGTGCGGGTTGGACGGGTAGGACACCGACGAGTCGCAGGCGGCGGTGACGATCAGCTTGTCCACGTGATGGCCCCCCGTCCCTGCTACTTGCCCGACCCGGTGACCAGCCCGGCCACCACGTACTTCTCCACCCGGGTGTACACCAGGATGAAGGGGAGAACCGTGAGCAGGGTGAACGCGGCCTCGCCCGGGAAGTTGGCTATGCCTTCGATGCCCTGCATCAGGTACAACTCGAAGGGCAGCGTCCGCTTCCCCGGTGAGCTGGTCAGGACCAGGACCAGGGTGAACTCGTTCCAGGCCTCCCGGAAGGCGAGGACTCCGATGGTGATCATCGCCGGTGAGGCCAGCGGGGCGACGATGTAACGGAGACGTCCCCACAGGGAGGCCCCGTCGACGTTGGCCGCCTCTTCGATCTCGCGCGGGATCTGTTGGAAGAACCCAACCATCAGCCACACCGCGAGAGGGAGGAGCATCCCGGTGTAGACGATGATCAGCGTCAGCCGCTTGTCGAGCATTCCCGTCGCCACCGCCAACCGGTAGATCGGGACCATCAAGCCGAGGCTGGGGACGAGACGGGGCAGGAGCGTGAAGAGGAGGAGGAGGTGACGTCCTCGGAAGTTGAACCGGGCAAAGGCATAGGCGGCCGGCACCCCGATGACGAGGGTGAGGAGCGTGGTCCCCACCCCGACGATGAGGCTGTTTAGGAACGAGTCGATGAAGCTCTCGCTGGCGAGGACCTCCCGGTACGCGTCCAGGCTGGGACTGACCGGGATCAGACCCGGGTTGGCGAATACCTCGGCCCGTTCCTTGAACGAGACCGAGAGGGTGACCAGGAACGGGGCGACGGTCCAGACCACCAGTGCGATCAGGGGAATGGCAAGCAGGGTCTGCCGGATCCCGCGTCTCAGCTTCCCTCCGGCCGGACGGTGTCGTTCGGGCGGAGGCCCGGTGACGGCCCGGGCCGCCTCGGCGGTGGCCGAGGCGAAAGGCGGCTCGTCGCCGTGACGGATCTCGGTCATTCCGAATACTCGTATCTGCGGCCGATCGCCACATAGGCCAGGGTGAGGAAGGCGTTGAGGACGAGGATGAAGGTGGCGATGGCCAGGGCAGCCTCGAACTCGAGGTTGCGGAAGGCGACGGTGTACATCTCCATGGCCAGGGTCTGGGTCGCCTTGAGCGGGCCACCACCGGTGAGGGCCAGCACGACGCCGAGACCGGTCAGAGTGGAGTAGGAGAGCCAGACCGTGCTGATCAGCAGCTGGGGGGCGAGGAGGGGGATGGTGAGATGTCGGGCCCGGGTCCATCCTGTCGCCCCGTCGACCAGGGCCGCGTCGAGATAGGACTTGTCCACCGTCATCAGACCGCCGAGCAGCACCAGGATGGTGAGGGGGAGGTCGGTCCAAACTTGGGTGAAGATGACCACCAGCATGGCCAGCCCCGGGTCGGCCAGCCAGGAGGGCCCGTCCAGCCCGAAGAACTCGATCGTCTGGTTCAGGAACCCGAACTGGCTGTTGAACAGGATGCGGAACATGACCGCCGCAGCCACGTTGGAGATGATGTAGGGGGCGACGGTCACTGCCCTGAGGAAGCGGAGCTTCCCGACCACGCGGAACAGGGCAAAGGAGAAGAACAGCCCGAGCGCGGTCCCCACGATCAGCGAGCCGAAGACGAATATCGCGGTCCGGTTCATCGCATGCCAGAACGTCGGGGCGTCGAACATCGCGATGTAGTTGTCCAGCCCGACCCATTGCAGCGGCGCGCCCAGTGTCTCCCGGGTGTACAGGCTCTGCCAGACGCCGTAGAGGACGGGGAAGCCGAGGATGGCGGCGACCAGCAGGATGGCGGGGAGGCTGAACAGGTAGGGGGTGGCCCGGTTCTGGCCGAGCACGACGTTGCGGTCAGGTCCGCGGCTTCGGCGGGCTCGCCGTTGTTGTCGCTTGCTGATCGTGGTCGCCGTCATCGATCGCTACCCGCCGGCTCCTTCAGGAACCAGCGCACCCGTGAGGGGTCACGGGTGCGCTGTGCCTCGCTTGTTGGCGCTCGTCCCGATGATGGCACCAACTGTTGATGATTGTCTCTTATGCAGTGGCGTCGAGTTGCGGTTGGT
Source organism: Acidimicrobiia bacterium (assembly GCA_036374915.1). GTDB lineage: Bacteria > Actinomycetota > Acidimicrobiia > Spongiisociales > ZC4RG35 > JARDZU01. The sequence continues at coordinate 15,707 of DASUSU010000159.1, forward strand.
ACTCGTTGGCCAGATCCTCGGCGCTCTTGTCGGTCCCGACCACGATCTCGCCGAACATCTGCTCCAGGATGCCTTCCACCTCGCCGGCGTTGGCGCCGGCAGGCGTCGGGGTGCTTCCCAGATAGGCCTCCTTGAGGTCATCGTTGAAGAACGGCCAGATCTCCTGCAGCCTCGGGTCGTTGATCGCCTCGGTCTGCCGCATCGGCACCGAGCCGTTGCCGGCGGCCTCGATCAGGTTGTCGGTCTGGGCGATGTATCTCAAGACCAGGGCCGCTTCCTCCGGGTGCTCGGTTCCCTCGACCACCGCCCAGGTGCGGGCTGCGGAGAGGGCGACACCGTCGGCCCCGCCTCCCGCCCGCGACAGCGGCACCGGGGTCAGGTTCCACTGATCCGGGTAGACGAACCCCTGGTCGGGGAGATCGAAGTCGGCGGCAGTGGTGAACCCGTCGAGGATCAGACCGGCGTCGCCGGACACGAACGCGCCACGCGCCTCGTCCTCGCCCCAGGCAATCGCATCGGGGGGCAGCAGACCCTCCTGTGCCGCCTGGAGGAAGAAGTTGATCGCGTACAGGCCGCCTTCCGAAGTCAGGTCGGGGATGGCCCCCTCGAACGGAGCCCCGGCCGCGGCGAGCACCGTCTTGAGCGTGGTCACGCCGTCACCGGCACGGGCCTGCACCGTCATCGGGATCGAGTCGGGTCGAGCCTCCTTCATGGCCCGCATCGCATCGAGCACCGCATCGAGTGAGTCGAACGGCGGGGTGACCCCCGCCTCCTCGAACCACTCGGTGTTGTAGTAGAGGATGTCGAAGTTGGCGGTGACCGAAAGGCCGTACTTGACCCCGTCGATCGTGGTCTCGTCCCAAGCGAGGGGTAGCAGCGTGTCGTACTGCTCCGGGTTCTCTTCTTGCCAGGCGGCGGCGATGTCGTCGTGCGGGCCGACCAGACCGGCTTCGACGTAATTCTCGATCAGGAACGAGTCCTCGGCGCCGAGCACGTCGGGCAACGGCTGGCCGGCGTCCCTCATCCTGAGGAACTGCTGCAGGATGTCGTCGTTGGCCTGGACGTCCCAGGTCACGTTGACACCGGGGTTCTCGGCCATGAAGCTCTCGAACCCATCGGGCGGGATGTAGTAGTCCCGGGTGACCCAGACCAGGAGGTCGACCCCCTCGCCGCCATCGTCACCGTCCCCGCCGTCCGCGGTGGTGGCGGTCCCGCCGTCTGCGGTCGTGGCCGTCCCCTCGCCCTCGGTGGTGTCGGTGCCTTCGTCGCTCGCGCACGCTGCCATCACCAGTCCGAGCACCAAGAGCAACGCCAGTGTCTTGTCTCTCGACCGTCGATTCCGACTCCGTGGTGCGGGGTCAGGGTGCCGTCTTCGTCTGAAGATCATTGACTCTCTTCTCCTCCCGTATCGATGCCTGCGGTGGGCCCCGAGCTCCAAGGCAGGTGAGAATCCGTTGCTTGTCCTGCACTATGTAGAATACCGATTATTGCGAAACCGTCAAACGAGGCCTGGAATTAGGACATGGACGCGGTGAGGGTCGGCTCGATCGGGTTGGGCTGGTGGGGCGGCACGCTGGCCGAGAAGGCGAAGATGGCAGGTCTCGAGATCGTCGCCGTCTTCGCCCGCAACCGGGAACAGCGCGAAGAGTTCGCCGCCACCCATTCGGCCCGGCCCGCCTCGTCGCTCGACGACCTGTTGTCCGACCCGATGGTGGAGGCGGTGATGATCGCCACCCCCCACTCGACCCATGCCGACCTGGTGGTGGAGGCCGCCTCGGCGGGCAAGCACCTGTTCGTGGACAAGCCGTTCACGCTCACGGTGGCCGAGGCGAGGCGAGCCATCGAGGGGGCGGAGAAGGCAGGCGTGATCCTTCAGGTCGGCCACAACCGTCGCCGTCAGCCGGCCACCCGCAGGCTCAAGCAGATGGTCGATGCCGGGGAGCTGGGGATGGTCCACTACGCCGAGGCGAATCTGTCCTACCCGAAAGGCCTCAACCCGAGATCGGGCTGGCGCGGCGATCCGGCGGAGAGCCCGGCCGGGGGGATGACCGGTCTCGGGGTCCACATGGCCGACAACCTGGTCTATCTGCTCGGCCCGGCGGCGAGGGTGTCTGCGTTCAGCAAGAAGATCGTCGGTGTGGGCCGGCTCGACGACGCCACCACCGCCACGCTGGAGTTCCACAGCGGCCCGCTGGCCGTCCTCGGCACCACGATGGTCATCCCGGACATCGCCCGCACCGCCCTGTGGGGGACCGAGGCGGCCGCCTGGAACGAGGTCGACGGGGAACGGTTCTACCTGCAGCGCGTCGGGGAGAAGGACCGGACCGAGCAGCCGGTCGCCACCCTCGACACGGTGCGGGACCAGCTCGAGGAGTTGGCCAGGAACGTGCGGACCGGGTCCCGGCCCGAGACCGGGGGCCCTGAGGCACTGGAAGCGGTCGCCATCCTGGAGGGCATCGTGGAGAGTGCCGCCACCGGCCGGGTGGTCGATCTCGACGAGGTGAGGGCGCGCTAGCCGGCTGGGTCCGGTCAGAGCGGGTTCGAGGGTGCTTACCGTTAGTCTGACATTCCACCTTGGGGGGTGGTGTAACCGGTAGCACGGCAGGTTTTGGTCCTGTAAGAGCGGGTTCGAGTCCTGCCCCCCCAGCGTCGAACACTGAGAAGGTGATTGCTTGCCGATCCACGTAGTCGTCCTCGCCGCCGGCCAGGGCAAACGGATGAAGTCCGAGCTCCCCAAGGTGGCCCACATGGCGGCGGGAAGGAGCTTGCTCGGCTGGGTCCTCGAGGCGGTGCGCCCGCTCCGGCCGGTCAGCCTGGTGGTCGTGGTCGGACATGGCGCCGAGCACGTCCACCCCCATCTCCCCGCCGGCGCAGTGGCTGCGGTCCAGGAGGAGCAGCTGGGCACCGGCCATGCCACCATGATCGGGCTCGATGCCCTCGAAGGGGTGGCGCCCGACGACACGATCATGGTGTTGTGCGGGGACATGCCGCTGCTCACCACCGAACTGCTCGAACAGCTGGCGGGACGTCCCGACCATGTCGCGGCGCGACTGGTGACCTCGGTGTTCGACGACCCGACCGGCTATGGACGGGTGATCCGGGACAGTCGGGGACTGGTCACCGGGATCGTGGAAGAACGCGACTGTGACGAGAAGCAGCGGGCAGTCAGGGAGATCAACGCCGCGGCGTACGCCTTCCGGGGAAAGGACCTCATCGACGCCCTCGCCGGCGTCTCCAACCAGAATGCCCAGGGCGAGTACTACCTGACCGATGTCGTCGGGATCCTCGCCAGGAGAGGAGAGAGCTTGGAACCGGTCGAAGCGACACCCGAGGAGGTGGTCGGCATCAACTCCCAGGACCAACTGTCGGAGGCGAGAAGGCTGTTGCAGGCCCGCACCAACCAGAGACTCATGGAGTCGGGGGTGTGGATGCTCGACCCCGATCGGACCTACATCGACGACACGGTGACCGTGGAGCCGGGGGCGCGTATCTACCCGGGCGTGCATCTCGAGGGAAGCACGACCGTGGGAGCTGGGGCCCAGGTCGGTCCCGATGTCTTCGCCGTCGACTCCACCATCGGCGCCGCCGCGACGGTGTGGTACTCGGTCCTGCGCGGTGCCAATGTCGGGGAGGAGTGCGAGGTCGGGCCCTACGCCTCGCTCCGGCCCGGGACGGTGATGGAGCGTGGGGCCAAGGTGGGCACCTTCGTCGAGACCAAGAACACGGTCCTCGGGGAGAAGGCCAAGGCTCCCCACCTCTCCTACCTGGGGGACGCCACGGTCGGAGCCCGCTCCAACATCGGGGCCGGATCGATCACATGCAATTACGACGGCTACCGCAAGCACGAGACGGTGATCGGAGAGGACGCCTTCATCGGCTCGGACACCATGCTGGTGGCGCCGGTGGTCATCGGGGACCGGGCCGTGACCGGGGCCGGGTCGGTGATCACCAACGACGTTCCCGAGGGCAACCTCGCCGTGGAACGCAGCGAGCAGCGCCAGATCGCCGGCTACTCTCAGCGCCGCGCCGAGAGACACGCCGCCGACAAACCCGAGGACTGACTTGGACATCGTCTCCCGCAATCGAATGATGCTCTTCACCGGCGGGGCGAACATCCCGCTGGCCGAGGAGGTGGCGGAGACACTCGGGGTAGCGCTCGGTGAGTTGGAGCGGTCCCGCTTCGCCAACGGCGAGATCTATGTCCGTCCCGCCGAGAGTGTCCGCGGCGCCGACTGCTATGTGATCCAGAGTCATTGCCACCCGATCAACGACCACATAATGGAACAGTTGATCACGATCGACGCGCTCAACCGTGCATCGGCGCGCCGTATCACCGCAGTGATGCCGTTCTTCGGGTACTCGCGGCAGGACAAGAAGGTGAGACCCCGAGAACCGATCACGGCGAGACTGGTCGGGGACCTGTTCATGACCGCCGGCGCCGACCGGTTGGTGTCCGTCGACCTGCACACGGGCCAGCTTCAGGGCTTCATCCACAAGCCATTCGACTCGCTCACCGCACTGCCCATCATCACCGAGTACCTGTCGGAGCGGCTCGAGGGGCCGACCACGGTGCTCTCCCCGGATGCCGGCGGGGTGAAGCGGGCGGAGCGTTATGCGCGTTTCCTCGACGCCTCCGTCGCATTCGTCTACAAGCGTCGCGACGCGGTGCTCCACAATGTCTCCGAGGCCCTGGAGATGGCGGGCTCGGTGGCCGGCCGGCACGTGGTCATCGTCGACGACATGATCGACACCGCGGGCACGGTCACCAATGCTGCGGAGATGGTGCGAAATCAGGGTGCGGTGAGCGTACGGATCGCAGCCACCCACGGGGTGTTCTCCGAGCCGGCGCTGGACCTGCTCAAGAACGCTCCGGTGGAAGAGGTGATCGTGACCAACACCCTCCCCGTGGCCGAGGAAGTCCTGAAACTGGACAAGCTCCAGGTGTTGTCGATCGCCCCGATCCTGGCCGAGACCCTGCAGGCGATATTCATGGACTCGTCGGTGTCGGAGATCTTCCTCGGCGAGAACGCCTAGCCGGCCCGCGACGACCCCGGCGTTTCCTACACTTCCCCGCCCGTGAGCGCCCGTCATCGCCAACCCGCTTCCCCGGCCCAGGCCAGGCTGCGCGGTCTGGTGATCGCCCTGCTGGCCATGTTCATCATCGCCTTCTTCTTCCTGCGCGGGTCGGGCGAAGGCGACAGCCCGGGCGCTACCACCGTCCCGGTCGGGTCGGGCTCTTCGACGACCACGCCCGTCACGGGCACCGGTGACCCCGGGGCGGTGACCACCGTTCCCGGGGCCACGACCACTCCCGGAAGCGACCTTCCCGCATTGCAGGGGGTGAGGCTGGAGACCCTGGTCCAGGACCTGGGACAGCCCACCGTCTTGACCACTCCGCCCGGCGACGAGCGTCTCTTCGTGGTGGAGCGAGTGGGAGTGATCCGGGTCCTCGACGCCAACCGTGAGCTGCTCGGCCCTGCCTTCCTGGATCTCACCGATCGGGTGCTGGCCAACGGGATCGAGCAGGGACTGCTCGGCCTCGCCTTCCACCCCGATTACGCCAACAACCGCCGGTTCTACGTCTACTACACCGACCAGGGCGGCCGTCGCCAGTTGTCCGAGTTCCAGGTTTCGGTCTCCGATCCCAACCTTGCCTCGCCCGACACCGAGAGGGTCCTGATCGAATTGGAGCAGCCACCGGACGCCACCGACATCCGTCACTATGGCGGCCAGCTCGCCTTTGGCCCCGACGGATATCTATGGATGTCCATGGGCGATGGCGCCGACTCCCGGGACCAGGGCCAGGACCCCAACACGATGTTCGGCGCCGTCTCCCGCATCGACGTGGACGGCGGCGATCCCTACGGCATCCCGCCCGAGAACCCGTTCGTCAGCGGGGGCGGGGCGGGGGAGGTGTGGGCCTACGGGCTGAGAAACCCGTGGCGCTTCTCCATAGACCCCGTGGACGGCCTGATCTACATCGCCGACGTGGGTCACGCCGACCAGGAAGAGATCAACGTCCTGCCGATCGACGAGGGCGGGTTCAACCTCGGTTGGTCGGACGTGGAGGGCACTCGCTGCTTCCACCTCCAGGACTGCGATCTGGCCAACTACACCGCCCCGGTGATCACCTACTCCCACGAGGAGGGCTGCTCGATCACCGGCGGCTATGTCTACCGGGGAACCGAGATCCCCGAGCTCGCCGGCACCTACTTCTACAGCGACTGGTGCTCGCAATGGATCCGGTCGTTCAAGTACGTGGCCGGCCAGGTCACCGAGGAGCGGGACTGGTCGGCCGACCTGGGCCAGCTCGGTCAGATCAACACATTCGGGGTCGACGGGACCGGAGAGCTCTACCTGGCCACTCACGAGGGGGTGGTGGCCAGGTTCGTGGCCGACCGCTAGCCAGTCGGTTCCGCCCCGGTCCGGGTCAGGGCAGCGTGATCAGCTCACCCGGGTAGATGAGATCGGGATCACCGGAGCGGAGGGAGCCACGGTTGGCGGCGATGACCGAGCGCCAGTAGGGGGCGACTTCGCCGGCGCCGGCGGATCGGCCCAGACGACGGGCCAGCTCGGCCTCGCTGATCTTCCAGAGATGGTCGCCGGGCTCGACGACGACCACCCCCGGGTCTTCCGCCTCGCCGGCGGCCACCGGCACGAACCGGTTGGGACCGGCGGGGTCGGCGGCGGCCACGGAGCCGACCAGCACCAGGGCCGTCGACAACACGAGACGTCTGCCCCACCCCATACCGTCTTCCTACGGCAATCGGAGCGCCATGGGAAGGGGGTTACAGTGCCCGGACCTGACCAGGAGACGGAATGAGAGCTCGGATCGGAATCGCCGAGACCAGCAAGGTCGTCGAGATCGACATCGACGACGTCGAGGCCTTTCGGGCCGAGGTCGAGCAAGGTGTGGCCAACGGCGGTGTCGTCTGGTTCACCGACATAAAGGGCCGGACGGTGGGCATTCCCAGCCGAGGGCTGGCCTTCGTCGAGATCGACACCGAAGGCGGGGGCCCGGCGGTCGGCTTCGCCCCCGGCGGTTGAGATCAGACCGCGCGGCGTCGGCGCTCCGCCAGCCAGCGCTTGCGAAGACGGCGACGGTCATCCTCGGCGTAGCCGCCCCAGACTCCTGACTCCTGGTTGGTCTCGAGGGCGTACTGAAGACAATCCTCCTGCACCGGGCAGATGGAGCAGATGGCGATGGCAGCCTCGATCTGGTCTATGGCCGGCCCGGTGGTGCCGACCGGGAAGAACAGAGTCGGCTCGGAGTCCCGGCAAGCTGCCAGTTCCCGCCAATCTGTGGTGATGGTGGTGAGCAAAACGCTTCCTAACTTTGTGATGTTTTTCACAAGCGTTCACGATGTGAAACACTGGGAACGATGGGTTATCCGCGCCGAACGATACTGGCCCGACCCCGCTGTGTAAACGGTTTTCTTGCCGAGGTCGCGTGGTGAGAGGCACTCCGACTGTGGTCGGGCACCGGGGCTGGCCCAGCCGTTTTCCCGACAACACCCTGGCCGGCTTCCTCGCCGCCGCCACCGTCGCCGACACGGTGGAGACCGACATTCGTCGCAGTGGCGACGGGAAGCTCGTCCTCTCCCATGACCCCTCGGTCAACGGGCTCGTGGTCGCCGACACTGCCTGGTCGGTGCTCGCCGAGCTCGATCTCGGAGAGGGGAACCGGCCGGCTCTGCTCGATGAGGCTGTTGCCGCGATCCCGGGGACCGGGTTCCAGTTCGAGGTCAAGAACCTCCCCCACGAGCCGGGCTTCGAGCCCGACCACCGGATCGCCCTGGACACCGCGGAACGGGCCCGTCCCGGGGACATGGTCACCTCGTTCAACTGGGTAACTCTGGCCAGGGTCCGCTCGGTGTTCCCCGAGGTGGCCACCGGCGTGCTGGTCGGCGCCTCGGGCGACATCGACCAGGCGATCGACCAGTGCCTCCAGACCGGTCACGTCGCCTTGCTCCCTTCGGTCCAGCTCCCCGCCCCCGGGCTGACCCGGGCCCTCGCCGCCGGCTTGGAGGTCTACCCGTGGGTGGTCGATGACTTGGGCCTGCTCGACGAGTTGGCCGACCTCGGGGTGTCGGGCATCATTAGCGACGACCCGGCGGCAGCCCGTTCCGCCCTGGAGAGACCGCGATGAGCATCAAAGAAGAGCTGGCCGAAGAGCTCAGGGACGCGATGAGGGCCAGAGACGCGCGGAGGCGCGACGTCATCCGCCAAATCGAAACCGAGATCTCTGTGGCCCGAAGCCAGCCCGGGTTCACCGGCGAGGTCGACGACGCGCTCTATCGCCAGGTGATCGGATCCTATGTCAAGAAGATGGAGAAGTCGCGCCAGGAGTACCTCGACATCGGGGAGCGAGGGGCCGCCCTGGCCGACAAGCTCGGCTTCGAGGTCGACTACCTGTCCCGGTGGCTGCCGAGCAGGATGGGCGCCGAAGCCACCCGCGAGCTGGTGCGCGGGGCGATCGCCGAACTGGGCGTCGACGGGGACGAGAAGGCCGCCGGTCGGGTGGTGGGCCACCTGATGAAGAAGCACGGCGACGATCTCGACGGAGGGCTGGTCAACCGCCTCGCCCGGGAAGAGCTCGCCGGCGGTTGAGCGTCCCCGACTTCGAGCCCATGCTGGCGACGCGCTGGGCGACTGCCTTCGACGATCCGAACTGGTGGTTCGAGGTGAAATGGGACGGGTATCGGGCCGTGCTCGCCTCTGACGGGGGACGGATAAGGGCGCGCTCGCGACGGGGGCTGGACCTGACCCGCCCCTTCCCCGAGCTCGCCGATCTGGCTCTCCCCGACGGGGTGGCGGTCGACGGGGAGGTGGTGGCCTTCGACGACGAGGGTCGGCCCTCCTTCTCCAACCTGCAGAGACGCACCGGGTTCGGGGGGAGAGGCACCGGGGCCAAGGTGCCGATCAACTTCGTCGCCTTCGACCTCGTCCACGATGGTGAGAGCCTGATCCACCTCCCCTACGAGGAGAGGGTGGGACGTCTCGTCGACCTGGCGCTGCCCTCCCCGATCGTGGTCCCCGAGCCCACTCCGGAGCACGGGATCGCCCTCTTCGATGTGGCCGCGGCCCGAGGGCTCGAGGGCATCGTGGGCAAGCGGCTGGGCTCGCCGTATCTACCGGGGCGACGGTCGCCCGATTGGCGAAAGGTCTCGGTGAGACGCCGGGCCCGGGCGGTGGTGGGCGGGTTCCTGCCCGGGGAGGGAGGGCGGGCATCCACGTTCGGATCCATCCTGGTCGGGCTCAACGACGAGGTCGGGCTGCGCTGGATCGGGGCTGTCGGCTCCGGTTTCGACGAGGCCACGCTTCGCCTCTTCATCGAGCATCTCCGCCAGATCGAGCGCTCGAGCAGCCCGTTCTACAACGAGGTGGTGGTGCCCAAGCCGGTCAAACCGGTGTGGGTCGAGCCGGGCATCGTCGTCGAGGTCGAATACAAGGAATGGACCCATGACCTCCACCTTCGCGCCCCGGTCTACAAGGGAATCGAGATGGCCGATCCGGAGACGGTGACCTGGGCCGAGGAGGGGCCGGTCTAACCGGCCTTGGCAGTTGCCTTTTCCTTTTCCTTCTCCTTGCCCGTTTCCTTCGACTTGGTCGCCTCCACCGAGGCCTTGAGCGCCTCGAGCAGGTCGACCACCTTGGTCGGCTCGGGTGATGCGGTGGCCACTATCTCCTCACCGGCGACCTTCTTGGCGGCCAGCTCCTCGATCGCCTCCCGGGTCGGGTCGGTGTAGTCGTCGGCGTCGAAGGGGCGAGTCAGGTTGTCGATCAGCGAGGCGGCCATCTCGACCTCCTCCTTGCGGATCTCGATCTTGGCGTCCAGCTCCTCGAACTCGGCCTCCCGGAGCTCGTCGGGCCAGTACATGGTCTCCATGACGATCACCCCGTCCCGTGCGCGCAGGGTGGCCAGCTGCTGCTTCTCCCGGATCGACACCTTGGCGATGGCGACCCGTCCTTTCGCCTGGAGCGCCCCTTCCAGGATCTTGTACGCCTTGATCCCGGTCTTCTCCGGGGCGAGGTAATACGACGACTTGTAGTACATCGGGTCTATCTCGGACTCGTCGACGAACTGGACCACGTCGACCAGCTTGTTGCCGTCGGGGTAGGCCGAGTCGAGCTCCTCGTCGGTGAACACGACATAGCGGTCCTTCTCGAACTCGTAGCCCTTGACGATGTCGTCCCACTCCACTTCCTTGCCGTCGGCCTCGGCCACCCGCTTGTAGCGGATCGGGGAGTGGTCGGTCTTGCGCAGCTGCTTGAACTTGGGCGTCTTGTTGTCGGTCGCGGTGTAGAGGCCGACCGGGATGGTGACCAGCCCGAAGTTGATTGCGCCTTTCCAGATGGCTCTTGGCATGGGGTGATGGTACTTGGTACTCGGTATTGGGTACTTGGTACTTGGAGGGCGCTCCCGGCAGGATTCGAACCTGCGCACCCGGCTCCGGAGGCCGGCGCTCTATCCCCTGAGCTACGGGAGCGGACCGGTTCGAATGGTACGTCGTCGAGGGGGCAACCCCGCAACCCGCTGTACCCTTCCCCCGATGTCAGAGCAACCAGCCGGACAGGAGCCCGACGAGGAGGCCAGACACCCCGCCTCCAAGATGGGGATCGGGGCGGCCATCGGCGTGGGGGTCGGAGCCGCCATCTCCGCGGCTACGGGTGAGTCGTTCTGGATCGCGATCGGCCCGGTCATGGGGGTGGCCGTCGCCGCCGCATTCGGCCCGCCGAGACGTGACTGATCCCGTCTCGCTTCCCACCCTCGGATCCCGGCCGTCGCCCGCGATGAGATACCGATCGACGAGAGGTGAAGCCGAGCCTCTCGACTTCCGTGGCGCCATGCTGACCGGGCTCGCCCCGGACGGAGGGTTGTACGTTCCCGAGGCGATCCCTTCGCTCCCCCCTGGCTGGGGGAAATGGAGCTACCAACAGGCGGTCACGGTGGCGTTGACCCTGTTCGGCGCGGAGCGGGTGGGCCCCCTGGTCCTGGAGGCGGCATCCCGGTTCAGGCATCCCGAGATCGCCCCGCTGGTCCAGGTCGGGGATCGTCACGTGCTCGAGCTGTTCTGGGGCCCGACCCTCTCCTTCAAGGACCATGCTCTTCAAATCGTGGCCCGCATGCTCGACCGTGAGGTCGGAGAGCAGAGGACGATCCTGGGAGCCACATCGGGAGACACCGGATCGGCGGCGATCGAAGCATGCCGGGGCAGGCCGAACCTCCGCATCGTGATCCTGTACCCCGAGGGCAGGGTCTCCGAGTTCCAGCGGCGTCAGATGACCACGGTCGAGGACGACAACGTGCTGGCGGTGGCGGTCAGGGGCACCTTCGACGACTGCCAGGCCATGGTCAAGGACGCATTCGGTCGACACCGGGGCCTGCTCGCGATCAATTCGATCAACTGGGCCCGGGTGGCGGCCCAGGTCGGGTACTACGTCTATCTCGCCGCCGCCATGGGCGAGCCGTTCGACGTGGTGGTCCCCACCGGCAACTTCGGCAACGTGCTCTCCTGCTGGGTGGCCAAGCAGATGGGCGCCCCGATCGAGGTCATCACCATCGCCAACAACGCCAACCGGGGGGTGGCCAGCCTGGTCGCCACCGGGGCGATGGGTGACGACGAGGTGATCCCGACCCTGGCCCCGGCCATGGACATCGGTGTGCCCTCGAACCTGGAGCGATTCACCGGCGATCTGTCCCGGGCCTTCCGGGCCGGGCATGCCGACGACGACCAGATCAGGCAGACCATCGCGGGCGTGGACCGCGATCACGGGTACCTGCTCGACCCGCACACCGCCACGGCGTGGTTCGTCGGGGGCTCGGTGGCCTCCGATCGCCCCCAGGTGGTGGTCGCCACCGCCCACCCCGCAAAGTTCGCCGAGGCCGTGGAGCAATCGGTGGGCCGACGCCCGGAGCCGCCTCCCGGGTTCGACCAGCTGATGGAGAGGGAAGAGCGGTCGGTGCTGATCGACGCACAGCCTTCAGATCTGGACCGGCTGCTCCGATAGCTCGCCCAACACTTCTTTGCGCAAAGCCGACGAGCAGCTACTATGCGGAGTGCCGACCACGCCAAGGGACGTGCGGCCACCCTCCCACAGCCTCATCCGAGGCATGCCCCATTGCAGTGCGATGGTGCCTATCCCGGTCCGATCGAGTCCGCGACGAATCGCGAAGGATCCAATGACCACACGAGCTCAACTCCAGAGCAAGTCCATCGACGAACTGCGACAGATCGCCGATGCAGTAGGCATCGAGACCGACGGTCTCCAGAAATCGAAGCTGATCAC
>DASUSU010000160.1:0-3258 GCA_036374915.1 Acidimicrobiia bacterium
GAGGCGAGGACCTCACCTCCGCCGCTGCGGAGCAGACCGGAGAGCGTGGTGGTGATCAGGGAGGCGAGCTCCGGCGTGGTCGAATCGTCGACCTGCTCCTCGCCCTCGTCGGGCGGTTGGGCCTCGCGGCGGGGCTCGACCCCGTCCAGGTTCTCGTAGAAGAGGAACTCGTCACAGGCCGGGGGAAGCAACGCAGAAGTGGAGGCCTTGACCCCCACCCCGATCACCCTCTTGTTCAACTCCCGCAGCTTGTGGACCAGAGGTGTGAAGTCGGAGTCGCCCGAGCAGATGACGAACGTGGTGATGTAGTCACGCTCGAAGGCGACCTCGATGGCATCGACCGCCATCTTGATGTCCGCCGCGTTCTTCCGGCTTGCCCCCATGCGTTGGGGAATCTCGATGAGCTCGATGTGCGCCCGGGTCAGCCTCTGGCGGGCATCGGAGAACATGCCCCAGTCGGCGTAGGCCTTGCGGGTGACGACCCGGCCCCGCTCGGCGAGGGCGTTGCCGATGGGCTCGAAGTCGAACTCCATGCCGCCCAACGCCTCGCGCACCCCGATCGCCAGGTTCTCGAAATCGACGAACAGGGCAATGCGTTCTTCTTCCATGACGTCAAGGGTAGGCGTCCGGATCGGTCAGTTTTGCCTGACGCCACGGTGCCCACTTCGCGTAGCTTCCTGGTTCGCATCCAGGGGGAACTCATGGCGACTTTCACCGAACTTCGCATCCACGGCGTCTCCGGCACCGCTCCCCGTGACATGCTCTACACCGACCCGATCACGAACGATCTCGGCGACGACTACACCCAGGTCTACGAGTCCCCCGCCCAGGACCCGGCGTTCCAGACCCGAGCGTTCCATTGGGGCGGCCTGACCTCGGGAAGCCCGATCACCGCACTCTGGATCCTGCTCGCGCCTTTCGTGCTGGCCAATGCCGCCGGATGGATGGCGCGCCGCAGGAATCGATTCGGCTGGTCGATGATCCGGGCGGCAGGCCTCGGGCTGACCTGTCTTCTCACCGTCCAGGCGGTCACGGTGGCAGTCCTCATCCCCTACACCTGGTTGGATCAGCGCACCAGCCTGCGCATCGGTGACATGAGCCTCCCGATCGGGTCCGTCACGACACGGTCAATCGTCGTCGCGCTCTTGTTGGTGCTGGCCCGGCTGTTCTATCTGCTCGTGGAGCGTTTCTCCACCAGGTCCCATTTCGCAAAGGAACTGACCCTCGCCGAGCGACGGGCACTTGTCCTCGACCCGTCTCCCGACGGTCTCCTCCCCAAAGCGGTCGGGGCGGGGCCAGCGGAGAGCGAGGATCCGTGGGCCGATCCGGCCGGAGCCCCGATCACCGACGAGCGCCTTTGGCTGAAGCAGTCGATCCTGAACCGGCTCCGTCGGTTCCACCTCGCCGCCGGGCTGCTCGCCATCGCCCTGGCGGCAACGGTGTGGACCGCGCAATGGGGGGCCATGGTGGCGGTGCTGGTCGTTCTGCTACTCGTCTTCTCGGCCACGATCGCCATCGCTTTCTGGCCGACCAACACGGTCGTCGTCTGGTCCGCCGCCATAGCGCCGCTGCTCTCGATCATCGCCCTGTCGGCGGGCGCGGTCACCATGCTCGCCACTCCCATCGGGCAATGGCAGCCGGAGCAGATCCACCGGCTCACCTTCGCCACCGCGGCGGTCCTCGGTGTCTTCGCCCTTCTCTCCATTGCCGCCGGTGCGCTCACGGTCGGCGCCCTGGTGATCGCAACTCAGTTCGGGGCGATCCTCGGCATCGCCATCGGGGTGGTGGTGGAGTCGATCCTCGGTGTCTCTGTCCTGATCGACAACGGTGCGGGCTGGGTTTCGGTGGCGATGCTGCTCCTCATCGCAGTCATCGTGGTGGTCGGTCTGATTCTGAGCGCATGGGGGCAACCCGAACCAGCCCGAGGGGCGACCAAGCCGTTGCCCGAACGAAGCCGCGAGCAACGGTCCCGACGTCTTCTCTTCCTCGGTCGCCGAGCCGAGCTGGAGGCGAGATACATCTTCTACGCCGCCGCGCTGTTCGGGTTTGCCGCGTTCGCAGCGGTGGCGGTCCTGGTGTGGAAACGGGGAGCAGAGCTCAGGGAAGCGGAGGGGCTTCCTGCCGGTGGTCTCGGCGGCATGGTCAGGTCGTTCCTATCCGGGTTCGAGCCCGCTGTCCTCGGCGCACCGACAAGCGGCGGCGTGGTGCAGGGCGTCGCCATCGGCCTGGCGGTGGTGGTCACCGTCCTCCTCGTCTGGCGGCTGGCAGTGGCCTGGAACCCGTGGGCGATCATGCTGGTCCCGGTCGCCGCCGGACTGGTCGTGCTCGCCCTCAGGATGGGATTCCTCGAGTTCCAGTTCCTGAGGGTCCGGGTCAGCATCACCGATCTGGTCAGCATCGCCCTGGCCATGGCCATCCTCTTTCCTGGCGTCTTCATGCTGAAGAGCATCTGGAGCGGGTGGCGGGGCGGGACATCGGGTGAGGATCGGCGGCGCAAGGTCGGCATCCTCTGGGATCTCGGCTCGTTCTGGCCGAGATGGTTCCATCCGCTCGGCCCGCCTGCCTATGGACCCAAGGTGGTCAACGACCTCCGCGAGATGCTCGACAAGCAGCCCCAGGCGGTCGTGGCCGCGCATTCCCAGGGATCGCTGATCGCCGCGGTCGCAATCCACGGCGCCGGTGAGAGCAGCAAGGTCGAGGGGTTGATCACCTACGGCTCACAGCTGGGGATCCTCTATCCACGGATGTTCCCGGCAGCGGGCATCGACCAGCTAGTCGACAGCGTGGCCGGCCGGGTCTCGACGTGGGTCAACCTGTGGCGGGACACCGACCCGATCGGAGGTCACTACGTCGACCGGATCGCGGTCGACAATCGCCTGGTCGGGACCGACTCTGGTCATTCCGGCTATGAGACGACCCCCGAGTACCTGGCCGCGAGACGCAACGTGGTCGGAATCGACGCGGCCATCGGCCCCCGGATGTCCGAGGGCGAATAGGCCGGATCTCCCTACCATCTGTCCCGGCCCTCGTAGCTCAGGGGATAGAGCACCGGTTTCCTAAACCGGGTGTCGCAGGTTCGAATCCTGCCGAGGGCGCAAGCTCACTCCAGCTTACGCTGAGATTCAACGGCTGGGGTCCACCTGTTGCCACGGTCCATCAGGTGCTTCGGAGGGCCGTAGTCGAGTAGGGCGGAGCCGTCGTCGAATTGACGTATCGTGTTGAGCGCGAGGTCGACCCGCGCTGAGTCGGGGAGGGCTC
>DASUSU010000161.1:0-10920 GCA_036374915.1 Acidimicrobiia bacterium
AGCTGGGAGGCGGCGAGTATGGTGCCGCAGAGGAGGGCCGCGCTCGAGGACAAGCCGGCCCCGACCGGCAGGTCGCTCTCGATGACCAGGTCCATTCCGGGCAGGTCGATTCCGTGCCCTCGCAGTGCCCGAACCGCCGCTTCCGGGTATCGCCCCCAGTCGTCGCGAACCGGCGCCTCGATCCCCAGCTCCACGGTGCCGAACGGCGTGCTGGTCACGCTGACCATGTCGTCGTTGCGGGTCGAGCCGGCCACATAGACCGCCTGGGAGAGGGCGAATGGGAGCGCGTAGCCCTCGTTGTAGTCGGTGTGCTCCCCGATCAGGTTGACCCTCCCCGGCGCCATCCACACCCCGGCGGGAGGATGCCCACGGCTCTCGATGAAATGGCCGATTGCCTGGTCCATTGCTCCCGTCGGGCCAGTCATGTGAGTGGCTGCCTTCTGGTCACCGGGATCCGACGGTGGAGTCGTCGAGGTTGCTGATCGGGTCATTGTGGCCGATCGGCGCGGGGGCCGGGCGGCGGTCACCTGCTCTCACCTAGGCTCGGCCCGGTCCGTCCAAGGAGGAACACGATGGCCGCCAAGAGCTACAAGATGTTCGTCGACGGGAAGTGGGTGGACGCTTCCGGAGGCGAGACGTTCGAGGACATGAACCCCTACACCGGCGAGGTATACGCCAACATCGCTGCAGGCGGGGCCGAGGATGTGAGACGCGCCGTGGAGGCCGCCCAAGCAGCCTTCCCGGAGTGGGCGGCCACACCACCGGCGGCCAAGCGCAAGATCTTCCTCGAGGCCGCCGACGTGATGGAGCGCCGTCAGGACGAGCTGGTCAAGGCGATGATGGAAGAGGTGGGGGGCACCATCGGCATCTCGATGTTCCAGATGGGCTTCGTCCCCGGTCTGTACCGCATGGCCGCGTCGGCGGCGTACGACGTGAAAGGCGAGATCATCCCGGCAGACCACGCCAACTCGTTCTTCATGGCGATGCGTCAACCGGCGGGCGTGGTCGCCTGTTTCGCCCCTTTCAACGTCCCCTACATACTGGGCAGCCGGTCGTTCACCCTTCCCATTGCCTACGGCAACACCGCGGTGCTCAAGCCGTCCGAGGAGGCTCCGGTGACCGGTGGCCTCCTGTTGGCCGAGATCTTCGAGGAGGCGGGGCTGCCACCCGGGGTGCTCAACGTGGTGCCGACCACTCGCGATGCCGCAGAGGAAGCGGGTGACGTGTTGATCTCGCATCCTGCGGTAAGGAGGATCTCCTTCACCGGCTCAACCGAGGTGGGGCGGGTCATCGCCGAGAAGGCCGGGCGGCATCTCAAGCGAGCCGTGCTCGAGCTGGGGGGCAAGGATCCCCTGATCATCCTCGGTGACGCCGACGTCGACTACGCGGTGGACGCGGCCACCTGGGGCGCCTTTCTCCATCAGGGGGAGATCTGCATGTCGACGGAGCGGATCATCATCGAGAAGGGGATCGCGGCGGAGTTCACCGAGAAGCTCAAGGCGCGGGCCGAGGCCCTCCCCAAGGGCGACCCCACTGACCCGGCCACTGCCATCGGCCCGCTGATCAACAGGCGGGCCGTCGACAAGGTTCACTCCCACGTCGAGGAGGCGGTTGCCCAGGGAGGCACCCTGGTCACCGGGGGCCGGTTCGACAACCTGGTCTACGACCCCACCGTGGTCACCGATGTCACCCCGGAGATGCGGCTGTTCAAGGAGCAGACCTTCGGGCCGGTGGCTCCGATCGTCGTGGTCGAGGACCGGGAGGAGGCGCTGGCCGTGGCCAACAACTCGGCCTACGGGTTGTCCGCGGGAATCCTGACCAACGACTTCACCCGGGCTCTCGACATGGCGATGCGTCTCGAGACCGGGATGGTCCACATCGGGGACCAGACGGTCAACGACGAGCCGCAGGCGCCGTTCGGAGGGGTCAAGGGCAGCGGTTATGGCCGGTTCGGGGGACAGGCCGCCCTCGCCGAGTTCACCGAGCTGCGCTGGATCAACGTGCAGCGGGTGCCGCGCACCTTCCCCTGATCCGGGGAGGGTCTCTCCACCGGCCGGCCTCTCGGGGCCGATTCAGTCGGTCCCGTGGCATCCCGTTACCGTCCTCCGATGCTCGACAGCGTCTCGTTTCGCCGGGGTCTGCGCGACTCGGTCGTGATCCTGTTCGCGGTCGGCGCCTTCGGCCTGGCCTACGGCGTGCTCGCCGTGGATGCGGGCTTCTCCCCATGGCTGGCCACCATCTCCTCGGTGCTGATCGTGTCCGGGGCCGCCCAGTTCACCATGATCGGGCTCCTCTCCGGGGGCGCGGTTCCGGTCCTGCTCGCGGCGACCGGTCTCGGGCTGCGCCACCTTCCCATGTCGGCCACGCTGGCCGCTGTGATCGGGCCTCAGCCCCTGGGACGCAGGCTGAGGCTGGCGTGGGTCCTCGTCGACGAGACCTTCGGGCTGACCGTCCGCGCCGTCGCTTCCGGTGTCGATGACATCGTCGCCTACAAGTCGGCTGCCGACCTGATGCTGTACTCCGGCTGGGTGGCGGGCACGGTGATCGGCGCCTGGTTCGGCGGTTCGATCGACCCGGAAGCCGCCGGGGTGGGCGTGATGCTCCCGCTTCTCTTCCTCGGCCTGGCCGCGCCGATGATCCGGAAGCGGCGTGACTGGGTGGTGGCGGGAGCGGCCGTCGCGGCGGCATTGCTCGCCACCCTGGTGCTGCCTCCGGCGTGGCAGATCACCGGCGCCGCCGCCCTGGCGTCATTGGTCGGGATCGGCTTCGGTGAGTGACCTCGGTCTGGTGCTGGCGGTCGCCGTCATCACCTACGCAACCCGGCTCGCCTTCCTGATCCGGCCCAAACAGGTTCCGGAGGGGCCACTGGGGCGGTTTCTCGAGGTCTTCCCCTTGGCCCTGTTCATCGTGATCGCCACATCCGGGCTGGCCGCCCCGGCCGGGGACCCTGCCGTCACCCCTGCCTTGGCCGCGGCCGTGGGCGGGGTGGCGGGGGGCATCCTGTTCCGGCGCAATCTCTGGGGCGTGCTCGGGGTGGGCGCGATCTTGTTCTACGCGGCCAGGGCTGTGTTCGGCTAGCCGGGAGCCGATGAGCCAATATGGGGAATCGATCTCGAGGCGAAAGGAAGAGATGCGCATTGGAATCCTGACCGGGGGCGGCGATGTCCCCGGGCTCAACGCCTGCATCAAGGCAGTGGTGAATCGGGTCGCAGAGGAGGGGCATCAGGTCGTCGGGATCCGGCGCGGCTGGGGCGGGCTCGCCTACTTCAACCCGGACGACCCTGATACGAGCGGGGAATCGCTGGTCACTCTCGATC
Source organism: Acidimicrobiia bacterium (assembly GCA_036374915.1). Lineage (GTDB taxonomy): Bacteria > Actinomycetota > Acidimicrobiia > Spongiisociales > ZC4RG35 > JARDZU01. The sequence continues at coordinate 3,318 of DASUSU010000161.1, forward strand.
CCGGGCTGGTCCGCACCATCGATCGCACCGGCGGCACCTTCCTCCACACCTCTCGCACCAACCCGGCCAAGATGAGGCCGGCCGAGCTCCCCGACTTCCTCAGCCTCGAGCCCGGCGAGAACGGGTTCATCGACGCGACCGCCCATGTGCTCCGGGTTCTCGAAGACCGCGGGATCGACGTCCTTATCCCCATCGGCGGCGACGACACCCTCTCCTACGGCTTGCGTCTCCACGAGGAGGGGGTGCCGGTGATAGCCATCCCCAAGACCATGGACAACGATGTGCACGGCACCGATTACTGCATCGGGTTCTCGACAGCGGTGAGCAGGGGAGTCCAGTTCATCCACAGCCTGCGCACTGCCGCCGGCTCGCACGAGAGGATCGCAGTGGTCGAGTTGTTCGGGCGATACAGCGGCGAGACGTCGCTGGTGACGGCGTATCTCTCCGGCGTAGACCGGGCGATCATCTCCGAGGTGCCGTTCGACATCGACCGACTGGCCGAGCTGCTGCTCGCCGACCGGGCGTCCAACCCGTCGCACTACGCGATGATGACCATCTCCGAAGGTGCCCGACTCCAGGAGGGGGACATGATGCTGGCCGGGGACGAGGATGCCTACGGGCACCGCAAGCTGGGCGGCATCGGGGCGCTCACCGGGGAGCTGCTCAAGGAACGGACCGGTGAGCCGGTGCTCTACCAGCAGGTCGCCTATCTGATGTGCTCCGGCGCCCCAGACTCCCTCGATCTCATGGTGGCCACCAACTACGCGGTCATGGCGGCGGATCTGGCCGTGGAGGACAGCCACGGGCGGATGGTGGCGCTACGCGGCGGCACCTACACCCATGTGCCCATCGGGGTCACCAAGGAGGGGGTGAAGCGGGTCGACATCGACGAGCTGTACGACGCGGAGACCTACCTGCCCAAGGTGCGTCATGTCCTCGGCAAGCCGATGTTCCTCTACTGAGGGCGGGTGACGAGGCTCCCGTCCTGTCAGCGGGTGACCCGGCTGGCCGAGTCGGCGGCCGCCTTCTTGTCCTTCTTGGCCTGCCGCTTCTCCTTCAGGTCCTTGGCGGCGACCTTCTTGGTGCTCTTCCCACCCTTGTCCTTGTTAGCCATGCCGGCCTCCTCTGGGCGTGTCGGATGCGACGATCCTCGCCCAGTGTGTCACGTTCCAGGTTCAACCGGGGTGATCATCCCGCCGCGATCTCGCCTCCCATCGAGGACACCCGAGCCGCGATGACCTCGCGTACCTGGTCGCGCAACTCGCCGGTGTCCGATGTGCTCAGCCCTTCGGTCTCGATCGGCTTGTCGATGATCACTCTGATCGACCCTCCCCTGGCCAGGGGGGTGCCCGGCGGCCAAGCCTGGTAGGAGCCGTGAATGGAGAGGGGGAGGACAGGGAGACCCGATGTGATCGCCATGGTGAAGGCGCCCTTCTTGAACGGCTTCATCACGCCGTTGCGCGGTCTGGTCCCTTCGGCGTAGATGATCAGGCTTCGCCCTTTCTCGATCAGCTCCCGGGATTGGCGGTTGACGTCGGTGTGTATCGCCCCCCTGGCCTCTCGGTCGACTTCGATGATCCCGACCATCCTCATCCCCTGAGCCAGCACCGGGATGCGAAACAGCTCCTTCTTGGCCAGGAACCTGATGGGGAGGGGGACCGCGAGCAGACAGGCCATGATGTCGAGTGCGGAGAGATGGTTGGCCACGACTATGTAAGAACGGGCCGGGTCGATGTTGTCCTGGCCCTCCACGACGAGATCGGTCCTGGTCGTCACCAGCCAGATCCTGCTCCAGACCCGGATGATCCGGTCGATCACCGGTGAGGTGTCGTCGAACAGGACGATGATCGAGATGACGGCCACTGCGAGGATCGTGGCAGTCACGCCTGCGATCACCGTGATCAGGGTCCTGGGCACGTCGAGCAGCCAGCGCACCGGCGGAGAGTACCGATCGCACTTACCCTGGGCCGGCGATGGACAAGGCTTCCCTGCGTGATCGGATGCGGGGCCTCGGCCCACTGCCTCCCGAGGTCAGCGCCGGAGTCGGCGCCGGCCTGTTCGCCTGGCTCTCGTCACGCCTGCCCGGGACGATCTCGGCCTTTCTCCCCATGGAGGGCGAGGTGGATCTGCTCCCATTGATCGGCCGACTCCCCGGTTGGCACTGGGTCCTGCCCAGGCTGGAGCCGGACGGCTCGGTCACCTTCCGGGATGCGGCCGTGCCGCGCGAGCGCCACCGGTTCGGTATGGAGCAGCCCGTCGACTCGGGGCGGGTCGTCCCGGTCCATGAGATCGACGTGTTCCTCGTCCCCGGTCTCGCCTTCGATCGGAGCGGGGGTCGTCTCGGCAACGGGGGCGGGCACTACGACCGGATCCTCGCCGGGGCCCGGCGCGACGCGGTCAGCATCGGGATGGCACCGGGCCGGAGCATCGTCGAGATGGTCCCGGTCGAGGGCCACGACGTCGCGGTCGGATGGTTGGCCACCGAGGACGGCGTGGTCAGCTGCTCTCCCAGTGGCTGACCCGGTCGATGGCGAGCAAGATGGCAGGGCCGGCAGGCGGCGAGTAGCGGTATTGGCGGTACTTCTCCTTGAGCGAGGACCGCGCCGCCCACCACATGTCGCCATCCTTTTCGATGGTGACCTCCCCGTCGACCCGCACCCACCACAGGGTGGTCCAATCCTCGTCGTAGTGGTCGACGAGGAGCGAGGCGATCGGCAGGGTCTCCACGTTCTGCAAACGCTGGAGGTGGTTTGTCGACTTCGGCTTCTGGTCGATCATGTGGACCAGATGGTCTCCGACCATGGCGAAGGTCACCACCACGACGTGGGGGCGCCCGTCGGGTGTGATCGAGGCGAATCGGCCCACCCGCGCCGAGTCGAGGCGTCGGAGCGCCTCAGACCGGTCCATGCCGCCCGATCAGGGGCTCGATCGTGCGCCAGGTCGCGGCGGCCCATCGTTGGTGACCGGCGGCGCTGACGTGGAAGAGGTCCGGTGACCAGAGGCCGCGATCCGAGTACCAGACGGCCGGGTTGTCGTTTCTCTGCTCAACCACGTGCGCCCCGTGGCGGGCGGCCACGTCATGGTGGACCCGATCGAAGCGGGCGGAGCGCCGTGTCATCACGTTCCGCAGCGGCGGCTTGAGCCTCGGGATGGTGCCGACGTCCCCGACCCCGCTGAGCACGATCAGGGCCCCGGTCTCGTCGAGAGCAGTGACCAGGTCCTCGAGGTGTCGCTCGAAGACCCTGATGCCGACGCCTCTGATCACGTCGTTGGCGCCGACGGAAACGATGACCAGGTCGGGGTCGAAGACGAGGGCGGGCTCGAGTTGACTTGAGACGAGGTCCGCGGCTCGTGACCCGCTGACCGCGAATGAGCGGAGAGTGACGTGGCGGGTCTCGGCGATGCGTCTGCACACCAGGCTCACCCATATCTCGTGGGGCCCGGATACACCCGGCGCGGTCACCGACGAATCGCCCAGAACGGCGACGCGCAGCGAGGGGTGGCCGGGATCACCGAACACACCCGTGGGGTCGAATTCTGCCAGCCTGGGGACCGGCCGCAGCACCGCGTAGGCTGCCTCGGCGCCGAGCAGGACCGCTCCCGCCGTGACCCCGCGTATGACCAGTCGAGGGACCATCACCGGATTGTGACAGGTCTTCGCTCAGGCGTTGCTGGCGTTCTGGATACGTTCCTTGAGGCCAAAACGACCCTTCTTCTCGGTCAGGTCGATGATTGCCCCGGCGGCGTTGGAGAACGCCGACGGATCCTCGGGGAAGAACTCGAAGCTGTCACCCTCGATGTCGAAGGCGAAGCGGTACACCGAGGTGCGGTTGATGAGCATGCTGGCCAACGGCCAAGAGCCGAGATGCCGTCTGCCCGCCACCACACGGAACCGATCCTCCGCGATTTCGATCGTGACCGCGGTCGGCTCCAGCCCCTGTGCCCTGAGTCTCCCCTGAAAGAATGCCATCCCAGCGTCAATGTACTCGCTTCGGGTCCCCGGGAACAGGGAAAGAACACCCAATCTGGGGTTACAGTTTGGACTAGTCCGAGGGAAGGGACAGATGACGGACGTCTCCGCGAACAGGCCGGGTCTGGCCAACAAGGTCCGATTCGTCACCGCCACCACCCTGTTCGACGGTCACGACGCCTCGATCAACATCTTCCGCCGCATCCTCCAGGCCTCGGGCGCCGAGGTGATCCACCTCGGACACAACCGGTCCGGTCTCGACATCGTGGAGACTGCGATCGAGGAGGACGCCCAGGCCATCGCCGTGACCTCGTATCAGGGCGGGCACATGGAGTTCTACCGCTACCTGCGTGATCTGCTGGTGGAGCGCGGGGCGGGTCACATCCGGCTGTTCGGGGGCGGGGGCGGCACCATCCTCCCCGCCGAGGGCGAAGAGCTGGCCCGATACGGGATCACCAGGGTGTACTCCCCGGACGACGGTCGCGAGCTGGGGCTTCAGGGAATGGTGGGCGACATGCTCGCCCGATCCGACTTCGCCACCGGCGAGCTGGGCGAGGACTTCGATCTCGACGACCTGACGGTGGGCAACACCAGGCTGGTGGCCACCCTGATCTCCGCGGCTGAGAACCGGGCCGAGAAGTACCCGGACGTCTTCGAGGAGATCGAGGGGCGGGCCAGGGCATCGTCGGCGCCGGTGGTGGGGATGACCGGGACCGGAGGCTCGGGGAAGTCGAGTCTGGTCGACGAGCTGCTCCGACGCCTCCTCCTCGACTTCGACGACCTGACCGTGGCGGTGGTGTCGGTCGACCCGTCGAAGCGACGCTCCGGCGGGGCCTTGCTCGGCGACCGGATCCGGTTGAACTCGCTTCCCCATCCCCGCGCCTACATGCGGTCGCTGGCCACCCGGCAGCCCAACCTCGCCTTGTCACCACACGTGCATCACGCCTTGAACGTGGTCAAGGCCGCCGGATTCGACCTGATCGTCCTGGAGACCTCGGGGATCGGCCAGTCGGACACCGAGATCGTCGACTTCTCCGACCTCTCCGTCTACGTGATGACCCCGGAATACGGGGCGGCGACCCAGCTGGAGAAGATCGACATGTTGGACTTCGCCGACCTGGTCGCGATCAACAAGGCGGACAAGGAGGGCGCCCAGGACGCATTGCGTGACGTGCGCAAGCAGTTTCGGCGCAACCGACTCGCCTTTGCCGCCGAGGACGAGACGCTGCCGGTGCACCTCACCGTGGCCTCCGACTTCAACGACCCGGGCACCAACCGCTTCTACCGGGCGCTGCTCGCCGGGCTGGCCGGGCATGGGCTGGTCCTCGACTCGAGCCTCGACCTTCCGCTGAGCGACACCGCCAAACAGCACATGGTGCCCCCGGACCGGGTGCGATACCTGGCCGAGATCGTGGAGACGATCCGCGCCTATGACACCCGGGCCCGGGAGCAGGCCGACCTCGCCGACACCTTGTATCGCCTGGAGGGGGCTCGGGAAGAGGGCGCCGACGTCGCCGAGCTGGCCGCAGCGATCGGGGAGCGGCTCGACCCGGAGAACCGGAGGGCGTTGGAGCGTTGGGACGGGATGATCGCCGAGTACTCGGGCGCGGAGTTCGTCTACCACGTGCGGGGGCGGGAGATCAGGGTGCCGCTCCACGCAGAGACCCTGAGCCACACCCGCGTCCCAAAGGTGGCGCTGCCTCGGTACCGATCGTGGGGCGATCGGCTCTGGTGGCTGCTCCAGGAGAACGTGCCCGGTGAGTTCCCCTACACCGCCGGGGTGTACCCGTTCAAGCGGGCCGAGGAGGACCCGGCCCGGATGTTCGCCGGTGAGGGGCCCCCGGAGCAGACCAACCGGAGGTTCCACTATCTGGCGGCGGGCCAACCCGCGATTCGCCTGTCCACGGCGTTCGACTCGGTGACCCTGTACGGGGAGGATCCTCACGAGCGACCCGACGTGTACGGCAAGGTGGGTAACTCCGGGGTGTCGATCGCGACCCTGGAAGACGCCAAGAAGCTCTACTCGGGGTTCGATCTCCTCGACCCGGCCACCTCGGTGTCGATGACGATCAACGGCCCCGCCCCGATGATCCTCGCCTTCTTCATGAACGCCGCCATCGACCAGGCCTGCGAGACCTACATCGACGAGAACGGTCTCTGGGACACGGTCGGGGCGAAGATGGGCCGGATCCTCGGCGATGGCCCGGGCCCCGCCTACTGGGGCGATCTCCCGCAGGGTCACCACGGGCTCGGGCTCCGGCTGCTCGGCGTGACCGGCGACCAGGTTCTCCCCGCCGCCGTCTACGACAGGATCCGGGCGGAGACGGTCACCCGGGTCAGGGGCACGGTGCAAGCCGACATCCTGAAAGAGGACCAGGCGCAGAACACCTGCATCTTCTCCACCGAGTTCGCCCTCCGCATGATGGGAGACATCCAGCAGTGGTTCGTCGACAACGACGTGCGCAACTTCTACTCGGTCTCGATCAGCGGGTATCACATGGCCGAGGCCGGGGCCAACCCGATAACCCAGCTCGCCTTCACCCTGGCCAACGGGTTCACCTATGTCGAGAACTACCTGGCCCGGGGGATGGAAATCGACGACTTCGCCCCAAATCTCTCCTTCTTCTTCTCCAACGGGATCGACGCCGAGTACGCGGTGATCGGCCGGGTGGCCCGCCGGATGTGGGCCAAGGCGATGAAGCACAGGTACGGCGGCAATGATAGGTCCCAGAAGCTGAAGTACCACGTGCAGACCTCGGGACGCTCGCTCCACGCCCAGGAGATCGGGTTCAACGACATAAGGACCACCCTCCAGGCCCTCTACGCCATCTACGACAACACCAACAGCCTGCACACCAATGCCTACGACGAGGCGATCACCACCCCTACCGAGGAGTCGGTGCGTCGGGCGCTGGCCATCCAACTGATCATCAACGAGGAGCTGGGCCTGGCCAAGAACCAGAATCCGCTCCAGGGCAGCTTCGTCGTCGAAGAGCTCACCGATCTGGTCGAGGAGGCGGTGCTGGCCGAGTTCGAGAGGATCAGCAGCCGAGGGGGAGTGCTCGGGGCGATGGAACGGCAGTACCAGCGGACCCGGATCCAGGAAGAGTCGCTCTACTACGAGCAGCAGAAGGAGAGCGGCGCCTATCCGGTGGTCGGGGTCAACACCTTCCTGTCCAAGGAAGGCTCGCCCTTCGTGACCCCCGAGCATCTGATCCGTTCCAGCGACGAGGACAAGGACCGCCAGATCGCCAACGTCCGCGCCTTCCAGGATCGACATCGCGACACCGGGGCCGCGGCGCTTGCCGAGCTGCAGCGGGTGGCGGTCTCCGGAGGGAACATCTTCGCCCAGCTGATGGAGACGGCCAAGGTCGCCTCTCTGGGTCAGATGAGCAACGCCCTATACGAGGTCGGGGGCCGTTACCGGAGAAACATGTGAGCGGTCCTGCGTCGCACTCGGGCCGGTACTGTCCCCGGCCGTGACCCAGGAGGAATCCCGCCCCGCGGAAGAAGAGACGCCCGGCGAGTCCACCGGGGATCGGTGGCCGCCGGTCACGTATTGGGCCCGCATCTTCGCCGTCCTGGCCCTGGTGGCGGCCGGGGCAGCCATCCTGTGGACCCTGCGAAGCGTCA